>CAZLUY010000269.1:0-1864 GCA_964562785.1 uncultured Limnohabitans sp.
TTGGAATGAAAAATTCTATCAAGAAAGAGGGGCTTTGACTCTTATTCTTGTCCAGGGTGATAGATTCTTGCGGCCGATTTATAAACATCCGCTTTATCCAGACTCATAGGTTTAAGCTCTTGTCGTAGAAAGATTTCCATCTGGTCATCGTAGTGAGGACTTTCTGGTCTGTTGCTTGCACCAAATACGTTCACAGTTTCGATTTTTGGAAGCCCCTCTCCAAATCGAGCCATAATGATATATGATTCACCTTGTACCCCTTTTCTCATTCCATCTTTCCAAGGCTGAGATCGGATTGCTGTGATCACATCATCAATGCCCCAAAGAGGAAGAGCCTTCTCACCTCGAACCAATTTTTGATAATCACCTAGAGCTACAACCTCTTTACCGAAATGCTCCTGAAAATGATTTTTAGCTGCTTTCACCCCTTCAGCAGCTTCTTCAGCACTCAGTGTTGTGGCCCAACTTCTTCCTTCTTCTGCAAACTTATCCCACCAATAGTAATATTGGAAGGCGAAAATGGCTGCTCCTTCACTATCGATGGTTGACTTTTTATCCCAATTATTGAGAATTTCAATATGCTGGGCAATTTCTGGATAAGTCTTAGGGTCCAAGCTAAATAGTGCCTCCATATTGGTTCTGAAAGCAAGTTCGGTAGGCAATTGGCCATCGTATTTTATGGCCTTGAAATCATCATAGCTGATCCTAGTGCTATCATCCATGAGCTCACGAAATCGGGTGGACCGATTATTATTTCGCAATAGATAATCCATGTTTTCAGGGTAGTCTGCAGGATTCATGTTGTCCGACATACCACTGGCCAGGTAAGGGGAGTGGTTGGTATTGTACAAATAGCCGGAAGTTGGATTCACTTGCTGTGGTAAGTCCCGGAAGTCATGATATTCTGTCCATAAGCTTTCCTTGCTATTCCCCAAGACAGTTCCTGTAAAGTCTACACCTTCATTCCTTTTTGGTAGTAGAGCATTACTGACATAGAAGATGCTATCATACTTATCTGCATATACGGTATTGAAGCTTGTCAATTGCATTGCCGACATGGCTTCATGAAACTCAGAATAGTTTTGAGCCTTATTCATTCTCCACCATTGCTCAGGAGCACCAATTCTGTCTAGAACACCCATTCGTATGCTGAAGGCTCCCTGATCTGTAACCAGAGTAGGGCCATAGATACTTTTCCAAACTGTTTTTGGAACTGGGATGGTAATGACATCCCAGAGCTTCACATAAAGCAGTACGGTTCTAGATTCAAGCTCTAACCATTCACCATCCACAAGGTATTTGTCATTATCATCCGGATGAATTTCTAGTTGGTAGATGTCAAGCAAATCAGGATAGTTGACCGTGTGAGCCCATCCTAGATTTTCATTGACTCCGTGGAAGATCATGGCTCCTCCTGGAAAAAGCCCGCCGATGATATTCCAGCCTTCTTCAGAATGAAGGTGAGCCTCGTACCAGGCAACAGGCCCCTCAAGTGGTTGATGGGAATTGATAGCCAAAAAGCTTTCCTCGCTATCCGTTCGGGAAGGATGAACAGCAATGGCATTGGACCCCTTTGGTTCCAAGTCTATTGGTTGGGTCTCCACTGTTCCTTCCACTATTTGAGTTACTGCACGGTCTGCCCCAGACATTTGAGCAAGTGACAGAATATAGGCCGCTGTTATTTCTTTTGTTGTGACTGGGAAGGCCTTCTCTAGCAAAACTTCCTCAGGGTGAGCCAGGGCATAGTCATTCATTCCGGCTGCATATCCCTCCAGGATTTTCTTGAATTCAGGAGAAAAGGAATCTTCATATTTAGCTTCAGCCAGTTCCCTTGTTTCCAAAAGATGGCCGAAGAAGTCAATTG
>CAZLUY010000270.1:0-2279 GCA_964562785.1 uncultured Limnohabitans sp.
TTCTCGTGCTTTTGCCTTGATGCAAAAGCACCAAAAGATCAAGTCATGGCAAAGCTTCCCCACGCTAGGCCATCGCATGGCCCGCTGCCATGACGACCAACCCGCAGAATTCGATCAGTGTCTGATGAACGTCAGGGATGGCATCTGATATTTGTGGTTTTTGAGATGGAGTGAAGCCGTATAAAAAATGTGCTAGCTCCAAGCTTGACTTGGAGATCCGTGCATTTTTAGGCTAAGCGACTGATCAAAAAATCTGTTATCAGACAGATAACAAAGATCAATGCCTTGACTTTTTCGTTCTTTTGGGTCAAGCCAAAAGGACAGAAAACGATCTCTACTGAAAGTAAAATGAACTAAGAAGTTTCGCTAGTTAGCTTTTTCATGAACCTGATGGAAAAGCAAAGGAATTTAGGTTAACTTCCATTAAGCAATGATCGAATCCTTTATCAATTACCTTCAGTACGAAAAAAAGGCAAGCCCACATACCGTGGAGGCCTATACAAAGGACTTGGAGCAGTTTTCTGAATTCATTGAGACTTCCTTCGATATCAAGGATTCAGCTGAGGCAAAGCATGCAGAAATTCGGGCCTGGATTATTGACTTGGTTGAAGAAGGTAAATCAGGCTTTACGGTCAATAGAAAGTTGGCCACACTTAGGTCTTACTATAAATTCCTGATGCGATCCAAGGTGATCAGCAAGGACCCTACCTACAAGTTAAAGTCTCTTAAGAACCCAAAGAAAATTCCTGAATTCGTACAAGAATTGACCATCGAATCCGTACTAGAGGAAACTAATTTTTCCGATGACTTCAACGGTCAACGGGATAGAATGGTGATCGAATTTTTGTACCTGACTGGAGTGAGACTTTCTGAGTTGATTTCTCTGAAATGGTCAGACATTAATTTAATTGAGAATCAGGTAAAGGTCTTGGGGAAAAGAAAGAAGGAACGAATAATTCCAATCACAAAAGGGCTTCGGCAAAATATACTTTCGTATCAGAAAGTATTTGAACAAACGTTTTCAAAAGCTGAACAAAGTCCCTATTTTATTGTGAGCAAACAAGGAAAACAAGGCTATCCTATGATGATATATCGTACTGTGCGTCAATATTTGGATATCTTTTCACAAACTTCAAAACGAAGTCCCCACGTTCTCAGGCATACTTTTGCTACTCACCTGTTAAATAAAGGAGCGGATCTCAATGCGGTAAAAGACCTATTGGGCCATGCCAATCTTGCCGCGACTCAGGTTTACACTCATAATTCACTCGAGAAACTTAAGGCTGTGTTCGATCAGGCACATCCTAAAGCATAATTTAATTTACTGTTTAACCCAAAATGTATTGCTTATGAAATTGCAAATGCACTCCATCCACTTCGATGCCGATCGCAAATTGATCGACTTTATTCAAAAGAAGGCAGACAAACTCGATACGTATTACGATCGAATAATTGATGGAGAGGTTTTTATGAGGCTAGATAAAAACGATAATAATGAAAATAAAATAGTAGAGATAAAGCTCAATGTTCCCGGAAAGCAGTTCTTCGCCAAGCATCAGAAAGATTCTTTTGAAGCAGCAGCTGATGAGTCCATTGAAGGATTAAGAAGGCAGATTAAGAAGTACAAGGAAAAGGTAGTTCTGGCCAAATAGAATATATTTTCCATTAATTTTGAGCACTCCCTGATTTCAGGGAGTGCTTTTTATTTATGCAGAAATCACCCTCATACTCACTTTGGTTCTGGATAGTTTCTTTGGTCCTGATCTTGGCCAAAATTGCCTTTACGCTACGTCCTGAAATAGATCTTTTTACTGAGGAGGCTCAGTACTGGTTGTGGTCTCAAAATATGGCCTGGCATTACTATTCTAAACCGCCCATGGTAGCTGTTCTGAATTATCTCAGTACATCGGTTTTGGGGAATACTGAATTGGGTGTGCGTATAAACGCAATGCTCTTAGGACTTGGGATGTCCTGGTTTACTTTTCTATTGGGTAGGAAAATGTACACTGAAAAGGTTGGCTTTTGGTCGGCAATTCTGCTTCAGGCCATGCCATTCTGGTGGCTGGCATCCACTTTCCATATGACTGATTCTGCTTTGACCTTCTTTTGGACGGTTGGGCTTTATAGCCTGTATAGGTCAATTGAAGAGAACAGGCTTCTTTGGTGGATCAGCACTGGACTAGCGATAGCCTTAGGTATCATGAGCAAGGTGGTAATGATCCTTCTTCCTGCTATGGCATTAGCTTTCGTTATTCTTTCTCCAATGAGAAAGAAATATC
>CAZLUY010000271.1:0-9548 GCA_964562785.1 uncultured Limnohabitans sp.
CATTTCACTCCCTTCATTGATCCCGTAGTGGAAAGAATTCACCAATTCAATTATAGGATCTCCCTCTTTCATCTTTAGGGTATCTCCCCCTTCAGAAATGACCGTGAGTTCACCCTTAATCAAAACGCCTGCATTAATCACTAAGTGCTGGTGCATTTTTAGCTGAGCGCCCGGAGGTATGCTTCCTTTGATAATGGTCACTTTTGGTGTTCCACCAGGATAGGAAGGAAGGCTATCTCCATTCCAGCTTAAGGAACTTTCCGCTAACTTTTCAAGGACTATTTCCTGTTCTGTCTGCTCAACTTGGGAACAGGCAATAGAAAGGAAAATCAAGACGACAAGAAGTACATTCTTCATGGTGAGGCTTTTGCCCCGAAAAAACAAAAAGCCAGCCAAATGATAGGCTGGCTTTTCGTTTCATAAATTTTCACTTATTGACCCACCAGGAAAATTGCATTACTCAACACAATCTTACCAGATTCCCAGAAGCCTCGGAAAATCGGGTTGTCAACAAAGTAAATGATTTCCCCTCTTCCTTTTCTCTCTGAGCCAATTACCACTGATTCGCCCATGGTGTCTTTGATCTTCACACCAACGTAGCCAGTTCGGTAGGAATCATTTGAAAGGATTCTTCCGGCGTTCACTCCATTGTCCATGTAGGCATACCTGTTTGAATTATTCTTTAGGGTGTAAAACTTACCACCTGTACCATAACCAAGAGGATGAGTTTCGTCCATTTCTACTTCGTATATGGCACCAGTAACTCCACCTGAAATCGCTAGTCTTTCTCCATCGATGTAAGGCTCAGTTCGCTCAGCTTTTCTTAGGCTATCTGCCTTGTCTTTGGCTTCTTTTTCTTCTCCATCCGTATCAAAGGTCTTCAATTCAAAGCCTTCGCCATTTGCAAAAAGGTCTACAGAGCTATCCATGGTGATCACTTTTCCTCCATCACGAACCCATGACATTACATTGGCCTTGGCTCTTTCGTTTAGTCCTCCGCCCCACATTGGAGGCATGATCAAGACATCATATTTGCTTAGATCATATCTGGCCATATTTGGTAGTTCCAGATTTACCAATGGGTAATTCAGATCATTTTCGAAGAAGTGCCAAATCTCACCATATCGAAGTGAGCTGGTCCCTTCTCCGCCGACCAAAGCAACTTTAGGTGCTTGAATGGTACGTACGGTAGGAGATCCAAAATCCTTACCGGCCTCCATGTAGCCCGTCTGGGTGGTCGCCAAAGTAATTTCGAATTGGTTGGCCAAGTCCACTACCTTTTGATCAAAGTTGGAGACAAATTCATTACCTCCCTTAGTGATCAAAAGTGTTCCAGCGGGGAAGCTTTTGCCTTCAACCGTGAAAGGATACTCAGGATATTTAACCCGAATTCCTTCATTCAATAAGGCTGCTAGGAATGCTGCTGCTTTGGTCCCCTTCCAGTCTGCGATATATGCCACAGGAGTAGCTACTGCCTGATTAGGAGTGAAAGTTGGTGCTACGTACTCGCCAGCCGCATTGATTCTGCTTTCGGAAGCATATGCCTCTAATCCATAGGCATAAGGAAGTGCCCAGCTCGTAATATCATAAGTGATGCTGTCATTCAATTGTGGATTTGGCTCGAAAAGAACCTGTGTCAAAACTGACTTTGGCTGGTAAGCGGAAATGATTACGTCCTGATCTGTAGTGGAGAATGAAGCTGCCTGACCAGTCTTATAAGACCAACCTTTGACACCGGATTTGCTTCCTGCCGCTCCATATTGAATTCCATTTTTATCCATCAGCTCAAGAAGCTTGGCTAGCTGAGCAGGGTTTTTGTCACCTTTGATGATAAAGCTTTTATACTGCCCTTTTGGATTCGAAGAGTTGCTCTCGTAGAAATTACTGAACTCTTCAAGTAGTCGCTCGGCATTCTTACTTGTTACCTCAGCTGCTGACATCGCCGCGGTATAATGACCTTCGATTCGGTAGCTAAGGGTCACGGTATCACCCACTGCATTAAATCCACCAATTCCTGCACGGCCTCCGCCGCCTTGCTCGATGGTCATACCGATTGCGCCATTAAACATTGGATAGGAATCTCCATAGGAAGGATAGAGTAAGTCAAATCTTTCCTTGGTAAAGTAGAAGCGACCCATTTCATCGAAATACTTACCTGTATTCTTTCCAAAAATGTCCTGGAATTCCTTTTGCCACTCTGTCAACTGTGCATGAAGTGGCTCGGCTGCCGGAGCCATGTAAAATGGGTTGTTGATCCCTTGCTCGTGAAAATCAAGGTGAAGTTGAGGCATCCATTCCTGATATACCTTCATTCGTGCCTGAGATTCCACTTGCACCTGCCATGCCCAGTCTCTATTCAAATCAAATAGGTAATGGTTTGCACGACCTCCTGGCCAAGGCTCATTATGCTCTACAGATTGAACATCTGGCTGAAGGGTGGTATTCATTTTCTGGTTATACCACATGGCATATCTGTCGCGGCCGTCAGGGTTGATGGCAGGATCAATGATTACTACCTGATTTTTGAGCCACTCCTGAGAAGTAGCATTTGTAGGATCTGCTAAGGTGTGGAAGGATGAAATAGCTGCTTCCATACCTACTGACTCATTACCGTGAACATTAAATGACATCCAGTTTACCGGAATGGAATGGATAGGCTCACCATCCATTAGGCCCGCTCTTTTCAAATTATCCGTTCTGATTTCTTCAAGAATTGCCATGTTTTCAGCACTTGAGAAAATAGCGAGGATCAGCGGTCTTTGTTCATTAGTTTCTCCATATTGGATCAGTTGAACATTTGGAAGTGCTTCCGCCACATGCTCAAAGTAATCTACCATTCTATGGTGTGGGGTAAATCTGTCTCCAGGTTTATACCCTAGAAATTGCTCTGGGGTCTGGATCTGGGCGATTGCCGAAAAGACCAAAGAAAAGGTCAAAAGGCTAAGGAGTAGGTGTTTTTTCATAAGGCTCTTTTATAAAGAAGCCTCGAATTTAAAGTGAAAATCAAAAGTTGGAAAACCAGCGGTGGAAAAGCGTCAATTTAAATTGAATCCTATTTGATCATTTTCATATAGCTTCTGAAGCCAGGCAAAGAACTCCATACTCCAGGCAAGGGCAATGTGGAGGGCAACTCCTCCCCAAATTCTCCTCGAATAATAAGCTAAAATTCCAATCACATATCCCCCGAAAGCAGAGGAAATGCACTCTGTCATGGGCTTTCCAAAATGCAAAAAGACATAAGCACCAACCATGGTCATAACGGCATGACCGCCGAGTACTCTGGAAAAGCCTATTACCAAAAACCCTCTGAAGAAAAATTCTACGTTCAGAAAATTCAGGCCATAAAGACCTTCAAAAACCAGCACGGTCAACCAGTGAGGGAGGTCATTCAGGACAGCATAAATCTCACCACCAGATTTATCGAATCTTGGATAATACTTCGTCAAATCACCGATAAATGAAGCCAGCCCTATCCCCACGAAAATGATTCCTATTAATATGAAATAGGGTTTAAAATCAGTGTTGCCTGTTTTTAAGCCATACCAAGCTTTATCGGGATCCTTATCCTTTTCATAGAATTGATAAAAGACGAGAATTGGGAGAAGGGTGGTCAGGTATGGCCTGATATACCATAAAATTTTCCGTGCAAAAAGCTGCTCTGGAGAAGGCAAGGCATCCACTATATAATAGTGCAGGGAGAAAGATCTTTGAAAGCCAATGATCAGTACGGCCATTACGAATAGAAGCCAAAATTCACGCGATTTGGTCCAAGCCCTATTTAACCCAAAGAGGTACATAAGCCCACAAATGACCAGAAAAGGAAACATGGTCAGGGACATCAATGGAAAGGACTTCCAGGTTTTATAGTGAGAATCTATAAAGCCATTCTCAAAATTGAATTTGTAATTCAGGAAGATGCAGAGAGCTAGAAAGACAGCCGTACTCAGATAAAAGCCCAAATGGAAATGCTGGGCCCAATACTTTCTGAGATAGCCGATAATTTGCTTCATGACCTTGCTTGCCGTGCCTGCTTTTTACTGAAAACGTAAACAATGATGATCAAAATGATCATAAGGACTGAGAATAAAATAAGAGCAGTATTTGTGATTCCACCTATGGAAGAATTCATGGCCATATGGTCTTTTGTCAGACCACCTAGATATTCTTCGATTGGCTCCAGTCCTACTTCTTCACGACGCTTATTAAGATTATCCATGTCTTCCGTAGGCAATGGGAAGGCCTCTCCTGTGATGAAATTGTAAGTCACCTGGGTGCCGTATAGAAGTTTCTCCCCGGTATTCATTCTCACTCTATCCGTTAAGAAGGCATATAACCTTGGGCTTGCATTTCCTTTTCTGACTTCGGGCTCCATTTGGTCCAATACCATTTTTTGGAAATCTGGATCGAAATCGGCATGCTGAGCAATTGACCAAAAATCTGCCACTCCATTCACACCGACTCGATCGAGTCCTGGAAAGCCTGACGCATCAAGAAGCTCTTCAGCCCAAAATCTATGCGCTCTGTAGATACTATCTTTTTTGGCCTCCCACTGTTCCTGAGAAAGGTGCTGGAATTCCATGGGAGGCTGAGCGTTTCTTGCTGCTAATTGATCAATTTCTCCAATTCGATTAAGCTTCTCAATAAGAGCCGAATCTAATCTTGATTGGGCCGATAGAGAAAAGATGAAAAGAGAAGTAAAAAGAAGTGAGAAAAGCTTTTTCATGAATTGATTAGTGGTTCTAGTTTTTCGATGATCAATAAACTTATTTTTTCTTGTCCCCCCAAAGCATGAACAAAAAGCACCAATCAGAATGACCAGTGCTTTTTATTGGGGGGATAATATTTCTGTTAATCAGGATATTGGTTTTGACGCAGGTAGGTCCGTTCAATTCCTCTGTTGGTATCTGATATACCCGTCATGATAAGTTTGTCATCCGCGAAGGAAAGAGCCCATGATTCAGCAGGGTCGCCTTGGGTATGAGGGAGCATAGTAACTTCCGGCGCATGACTATTCATATGCCAATAGCCTGTTTTACGTCCTGAAGCCTTCGACATTTCCCTGTAAATTCTGTCCCACCGAATAAGAAACATTTGAAGTTCACTTTCTTCGATTTCTCTCGCACTGTCAGTTTCTGGAGACTTGATGTGCGTAAGCATCCACAAGCCAAAGAATTTCTCAGCTGGGGCTTTTGGCACTTCTTCTATTCTTGACCAGGTCACTGTTACTGGCATTCCATCTTCTTCGCGCTTCCAAACCATTTTATCCTTCATCACCTCCATGGAAAAAGCTCCAGCAGGATCTTTGATTTGTAAGCCATCAGTCTCAGTTGGCCAGATAGTCTGATTAGCCTCGTCATAATCATAAACTCCCATGGAGTTTTTTAACCAACCGTTGCCTGATTGATAGGTCCCATCATCCATTAGGTTTGTCCATCTGGCGATAGGTGTTCTTTGCTGATCACCTATCTGAACACTAACTACTTCCCAAAGCCCTGTTATGTCCTGAGCGGAAACTTCCTGAATATAAAGTGTAATTAGAGAAGCTAGAGCCACTTTTTGTAAAAATTTCATAGTGTTAGTCAATTAAGTTGTGTACAATATTTGTTGCTAAATCCATTTCATTTGTTCGCCAACCTGAGTTGGTGAGAAAGGAGATGATATAATCCCCTTCATTGATATTGATCGCCATGGCTCTGAAGCCTTCGGTATTTCCGCCATGGATGATGTAGGGTTCCTCGATATCGAGGTCTCCCATTCCGTACTTCTCATTTGCGCGATAGGTCACCCAGCCATAGCCATAGGCAAGGCCATCGGTTATGTCGCCCAAATGATTTGCTTTCATTTGCACCAATGACTCCTGGGTCAGCACTTTGCCTTCACTCATCTCCTGTATCCAGAGACCGAGATCGTGCGCAGTACTGAAAATCCGGCGACCCAGGGTTAAATCGATAAAATCATTTGCCATCCAAGTGGACTCATCTTCATTGAATGAATAGCCTACTGCTAGATTCGGAATACTCACCTGATTAGAAGATTGAGAGTAAGTAGCTTTCATGCCTAAAGGATCAGTAAGCTTTTCCTTTAAAATTTCATGAAAAGGCATTTGATAAGTCTCTTCCAGAATGACGGCCAGAAGGTGGTAGGCGAAATTGCTGTAGTAAACAGTTTCGTCAGGCATTCCTCGAACCGGCAATTGGCTAATAAAATCCACGTACTCCGAGTTGGAGAAATGCTTACGCTTGAAAGCTCTAAAGCCATTTGCTGATAGTTCTTCCCCCACAGCATCGTAGTCTGGAAGACCAGAACTATGGGACATCATATGATGTAGGGTAATTTCTTCAGAAAACTTTCCAGAGTAGCCAATCTCGAATTCTTCGAGCAAATCCACCAGCCGATTCGAAGTTTGAAGCTTTCCTTCTTGGGCAGCGATCATAATCAGTCCCGAAATCATAGACTTATTTACCGATGCAATATCGAAGACCGTGTTTTCATCATTTGGGATGTCCCAACCCCTATGAGCGACACCATATGACTTGGTCAATTTATTGCCAGCTGGATCCTGAATAAAGACAGAACCATGAAATAAATCGGCATCATGTTTTGCTTGTAGTAAAGAGTCAATCTTGATAAGAGTCGATATCCTTTCCGGCTCTTTTATAGACTGGGTGCACGAGCTTAATCCTATGCTAATAAGGAAAGCTGCCAGTAGCGTGTTGATTAGTTTTTCATTTTTCATCACTGCCAAATTCGAAATAGAATCAGGCATTGCAAGCCATTAAGCCTACTTTGGGACGAAAAATTAAAATACGTGATGAATTATCCGGTAAAGTTGGATTCGTATTTTGAAGAGACAGGGATAACCAGGGATTTCAATTCCAATTCCATCTTGCCTTTGGACTGAATAATACGAACAACATTACCCGGATTGACCAAATAACTGCGGTGCGAGCGTACTAAGAATTGATTGAGGGACTCATCTTCCTCAAGAGACTTAAGGCTGTTCCGAAGAAGTTGTTTTTTGGTCTCGTCCCCATTCTTTGCGAATACCTCTACATAGTTCCCTGCTGATTTGATGAAGAGCAGGTCATCCAATTTTAATTTGATTAGATCCTTCCCGTTCTCAGAGCTGAAGGAAATCAGATCTTCAGAAATGGCCTTCTTCTTTCCTGGAATAAAACCTATACCGTAGGATATGAGCAAAGGAGTGATCATCATGGCAACACACTCTCTCATCATTAGGAAGTAGGAATCCCAATACATTTCCGTCCAATTCCAAAAGACATTAAATAGAAAATAGGTCATGTGAGCAGCGACGATAAACTCAATGAGTAGCCAAATTCCTTGTTGCAGCCAACCGCTTCTCTTGAAAAAACGTGATAATCCAAATTCGAAAAAAGCAAAGGTCAATGAGTTAACCACTCCAAACCAAAAGGATCGAACGAACAGAGTATGACCTGAAAAGGAGATCCCCGTCTGAATCTGATAAGCATTAAAAACAAAAAGAATGTAGAATACCCAAAGGCCGGAAATTATCGTGATAATCCACTTGAATCTCTTAGAGTCTAAATATTTGCGATAAGCCTTACTCACAACCTGAAATAAGAAAGATTCCTTTTTCTCTGCAAACTATTTCAAGTACTTAGCTACCAGTTGAAGTTTTTGATCTAATTCTTCTCCCCCGTCCAATTGGATAATCTTACAATTGAGTCTATTCATCCACTCCTTATGGATTCGAATAGACCTTCCGGAAAAGGAGGGATCATCGTACTTCTTGGCCCAAGTCAAAAATGCTTTGGAGTTTGCCTTTACCTCTGGGTCGAGTTTGAGTTGATTACCGTATCTGCTCAACTCTCTTTCCTTTAACCTCTTCATGCGTAAAGTAGGGTCCATCCTTATGAATATGACTAGATCGAAGGCATTTTCCCATTCTTTGCCCCAACTAACTAGAGACCCGCTTATGACAACCTTATGGGTACTCTGAGAACCTTTCCAAAGAGACTCCTGTCGCTCTACCAAGGGGACTTTGATCTTAAAAGGTGGATTGGTCTTTGCCCAATAATAATCGTCGGCATCCAAATGAAGGAATCCAAAATTCTCACCGATTGCCTTGGCTAAGGTGGTCGTTCCACTCCCAGAAGCACCAATTACTAAAACTTTCAAGTGCTACCAGCGACTGATTATATTCAGCTCTGTTTTTGGGTTTGGGTCCTCCCTAGGGTCTATGGTCGTATTTTCCAAGACTTCAACCTTCAAGGGTGTTCCTTTAATACTAAGGCAAAGATCAAGATTGTTGTCATTGTCTCGGAGATCACCAAACTCGAATGGGCTCACCGAAATAGTATCTCCATCATTTACCATCATTACCTTAAAGCGGTCTAATTCCGCTTCCCCGGGTTGTTTACCATCTAGATTTCTAACTCCACCGGCCCAAACGGTTCTTACGACCATAGCTGTTTCCTCTCTTGGACAGTCACAGCCAGGACCTTTTGCTTTATAAGGATAGTCTTCATCAAAAATGAAGTGCTCAGCATAACTTACAATAGGGCCTTCTTCTAAAGGAATTACATCGACCTCCTGGCCTTTGTAGTTCTTACCCGTTCGAGTCATAAGGTCTCCTTTGATCCGAACTATCTTTGGTTCGTTATCGGGGTATTCGCCATAGTCTCCAATCAAAAGGACAGTTCTTAATTCAAACTCTTCACTTGCCGGACGAAGGGTGACATAATCTGGACTGTGGAGCTCGCCATCTTCAGAAACAATTTCGAAATCTTGAGGGTCCAATGATTCCGGGTCAAGTTCATGCGAAAAAACTACCGGCATTCCACTTTTTCCAGGAGCATCCCAGGTGAAAAGTACAGCGACACTTGGTAATTTCTGCAAGCCAAAAAAAGCTGTCTTAATGGTGTGATCCCGGTCGTAATCTATCTCAGGGATCTTATCTGAAAGTTTTGGAGGACCTGTATTACAGGAACCCAAAAGGATAAGTGATAATGCCAATAAAAATAAACCTGAACTCTTTTGCCAACTCTCCATCTTTAAACAATTATTACATACCTAAACTAGGAAATTTTAATCAAGGGAGAGCCAATTTGGAAGATCAACTAGACAAAAGCCTCTCTCAGATACTTGGCCGTGTAATTATTCTCCTCTTTCATCAAATCCTCAGGAGTTCCTTCAAATGCCAAATGACCACCTTTGTTTCCACCTTCTGGCCCCAGGTCGATTACCCAATCCGAAGATTTGATCACCTCCGTATTATGCTCAATAATGATCACAGAATGTCCCTGATCAATCAAAGCATTGATGGATTGAAGAAGCTTTTTAATATCGTGGAAATGAAGACCTGTGGTTGGTTCATCGAAAATGAAAAGCACATGATCTCCAGACTTGGTCCCGCCTTTGCCAAGGAAGGAGGCTAGTTTTACTCGTTGAGCCTCTCCACCGGAAAGAGTGTTAGAGCTTTGACCCATGCCTATATAGCCCAGACCAACTTCCTGAAGAGGTTTAAGTCTGTTGACGATTTGATTTTTACCTTCAAAAAACTCTAA
>CAZLUY010000272.1:0-1588 GCA_964562785.1 uncultured Limnohabitans sp.
CTACATTAAGATAGAAATACGTAGAGAGCTTTTGCTTGGCCAAAGCCAAGGAGCTCAGTAATTGGATAATACTTAATCCGAAAAGAGGTAAAATCCCTAAAGACAACAACTCACCTAACCCAGGCATATTCAAGATCCCTGGGATAAAATCTCCAGACAGAAATAGTACAGCACTAGCTGAGATCAAAAAGCCAAATTGGAGTACTAAAGCTGTACCCAGAATCTCACCCTCTTTATCAGGATGGATCATAAGAAGTCGAATCAAGGGATTTTGAATCAAACCTTGTCTGATACCATCCAAAATGGAAATGATCGCAAGAAAAAGAGCCCAAACCCCGAACTCTGAAGGAGTGAAATTCTGAACTATTACATAGAAGACCAGCATATTGGCCAGCATAAAAAAGCCTTGTCCTCCAATTGAAAAGATGGTCGTTGACAGGTTCTGAAAAGTATTCCGCAACTTCATTACACCGCGATTTTATGATAGACTTTTAGCGTTTCATCACCAATCCTATCCCATGAAAACTTCTGCTCTACTATGGTCTTTCCTGCTTCACCCATCTTTTGTGCTAAGGAATTGTCATCTCTAAGTTGGAGCATTGCCTGAACAAAAGAAGATGGATTGTCAGAGTCGCAGAGAAACCCATTTTCCATATGAGTCACGCTTTCTCGAATCGCTGGCAAATCAGAAGCAATAACTGGAATACCCTGACAATTCGCTTCTAATAGAACGATCCCTTGGGTCTCGTAAAACGACGGAAGAACTAAGGCCTGATAGTATGCTAAACTTCTTCGAACCTCTTCATTTGACCTCGGTCCAATTAGCCTCACATTGTTCTGAAGCTTCAACTTTGAAATGACCGACTGAATTTCAGCTTGTTGTGGACCATCGCCAATGATATCCAGATATAAATCTGCTTTAGATATTCCTATGGCTTTTATCAGCGGGATCAAACCCTTGATGGGGGATAATCTGCCAACAAATACAAACCGCTTATTTGATTTGATTTCTATGGAATCAAAGCCTTCATGAAGCTTTTTCACTCCATTTGGGATTACCTTAATGGATTTATCTGAGTTAGAAATTGCTGATCTCAAGTCTTTACTCACCACGATAGTTTCTTGAGTAGCCTTCAGTAGTTTCCTTTCCCACTTCTGGGCAAAAAATGAATGAGATTTAGCGTCAAGATTTAGTGCTTTTGATGCGTCCGCTTCTTTATCAGTTAAGCCATGAATAGTCTGTACCAACTTTTTCTGAATTGGCCCTACAGAGTAAAGCAAGTACCCGCTTCTTCCTTGTGCATGGATTATGTCAAACTTGGCGTGATTGGCTTTAACCCAGTTTCTGGCTGAAAAATTAAATGCAAACTCCTCAATCAGTGAAGAAAAGATTGGTAACCTGCGGCCAGGGAAAAACGGGATTTCAACGATTTTCACTCCCTCCTTAATGAAGGATTTAGCTCTGCTTTTCCATGCTCCTCCAGTTAAAATAGTGACCTGATGTCCTTTTGTAATTAAGGTTCTCGAAAGATCCCAGACATGTGTCTGAATACCACCATTGAATCTCCAGGGAAGGGATTTACAGACA
>CAZLUY010000273.1:0-4036 GCA_964562785.1 uncultured Limnohabitans sp.
CAAGGCCGAATTCATTAGCGTCATTCCGGTTTTCGAAATGAAGTGGAGGAATACCGGAATCTTTTGATGTTATAAACTCCCCTCCTTGGAGGGGTTGGGGGTGGGTTAGCTGAAAGATTCCTGAATTCCGCTGCGCCTGCCGGAAAGTCAGGCGGGCGTTATCAGGAATGACGGTAATCCTTAATGAGTTGATTTTATCACCCATTATCGGTAAAATCGGTCACCTAGATTATCTCCTATGAATCCCAAAGCACTACTTAGAAACCTTACCCTCGTTTTATCATTTTTCGTCCTCCCTGATACCTTCGGTCAAAGCATACCTAAGACAGCCTATCAAAATCTAGACTATCGAATGATTGGTCCTTTCAGGGCAAGTAGGACCGTTGGAGGGGTAGGAATCCCTGATCAGCCAAATGTCTTCTATATCGGAGTCAATAATGGAGGAGTATGGAAGACTGACGATTTCGGTAGAACATGGGATCCAATTTTTGATGATGCACCAACAGGCTCGGTAGGAGATATTGCAGTATCCTTAAGTAATCCTGATATACTTTATGTAGGTAGTGGGGAAGGCTTACATCGGCCTGATCTGGGTGTTGGTGACGGGATTTTCAAAAGTGTGGATGGCGGAGAATCATGGGAACATGTTGGTCTGGAGGATGTACAGCAAGTGGGAAGACTGATCGTCCATCCAACCAATCCCGATGTAGTATTTGTGGCAGGGTTGGGTCACCCTTATGGAGCCAATGAGCAAAGAGGAGTTTTTAAAACTACCGATGGTGGGGACACCTGGGAAAAGGTTTTGTATATCAATGACAATACCGGAGCCATTCAAGTCGAGTTCGATCCCAATAACCCAGACATACTTTTTGCAGATATGTGGGAGCATCAGGAAGGGCCTTGGGAGAATGCTAAATTCTCAGGCCCTAATAGCGGATTATACAAAAGCACAGATGGAGGCGAGAACTGGAGACAGATTACTAACGGACTTCCAGGCGTTGAAGAAGGCTTGGGAAGAATTGGTGTCGGTATTGCTCCAAGCGACTCGAAAATCATGTACGCAACCGTCGATGCCGCTACAGGTGGCGGGATCTATAAAAGTACCGATGCTGGAGAGAGCTGGTCCCTGATCAATACAGATTACAGGCTTTGGGGAAGAGGAAGTGATTTTGCAGAGATAAGGGTTCATCCGAAAAATCCGGATCGTGTGTACGTGGGCAATATTGCATCCTATACCTCAGGAGATGGAGGCAAAACCTGGATGTCATTAAAAGGAGCCCCAGGAGGGGATGATTACCATAGAATCTGGATTAACCCTATCAATCCGGACATCATGCTTTTTGTGGCCGATCAGGGAGCCGTAGTCACGGTCAATGCAGGCCGAACCTGGAGCTCCTGGTATAATCAACCTACTACTCAACTTTATCATGTGAGCACGGATAATGCCTTTCCATATTGGGTGTATGGCGGTCAGCAGGAAAGTGGTGCCATAGGGATTGCCAGCCGTGGAAACGGTGGTCAGGTTAGCTTTAGAGAATTTATGGGAGTCGGGGCTGATGAATATGCTTATGTAGCTCCTGATCCAAAAGACCCAAATATCATTTATGGTGGTCGTTTAATGCGTTTTGATAAAAGGACGGGTCAATCCACCAATGTAGCACCTGAAGCCCTTCGAACTGGAGATTACCGCTATGTGAGAACCATGCCTCTGCTTTGGCATCCTGCCGATGACAATATGTTACTCTTTGGAACCAATGTGATGTGGAAGACCATGGATGGAGGGGACAGCTGGGAGATAATTAGCCCTGATCTGACCTATGAACAACCTGAGGTTCCGGAAAGTGTAGGCAGATTTAAAACCAAGGAATTAGAAACCATGGACCGGAGAGGTGTGATCTATGCCATTGGTCCTTCGCCTTTGAATGTGGATATCATCTGGGCTGGGACAGATGACGGTAGAGTGCATGTCACCCAAAATGGTGGTACTGATTGGACTGATGTAACTCCTCCGGCGATGAGCTCATGGGATAAAGTTTCTCAGATAGATGCTAGTCATTTTGATGAAGGCACAGCTTTTATCGCTATTAACGCTATCCGTAAGGATGATATGACTCCCTATGTGTATAAGACAACAGACTTTGGGCAGTCATGGACTTTGGTGAATAATGGAATGAATCCTATGGGGCCTGTGAACGTGGTGAGGGAGGACCCCAAGCAAGAAGGGTTACTATATGCAGGGACAGAGCGTGAGGTGTACTTCTCCATAGACAATGGCGAGAATTGGCAATCATTGAGGAATAATATGCCGGCAAGCTCCATTCGTGATTTGGTCATCCATGAGGATGATCTGGTTATCGGAACACATGGACGTTCAGCTTGGATACTGGATAACATTGCTCCCTTGCGTGAGCTAGCCAGTGCAAATAATGGGAAGGCCTATTTACATTCACCTTCAGATACCTATCGGGTAAGATGGAATATGTTCTCGGATACGCCATTGCCACCGGAAGAGCCTACGGGCGAAAATCCACCCGATGGGGCCGTTTTAGACTATCAACTGAATACCGAGGCCCAGCTTGTGAAACTTGAGATTTTAGATGCTCAGGGTGATATCATAAGAACCTATTCAAGCAGTGATCAGCCAGAGAGGGTGGATACAACAGCCCTGCCTCATCCAACCTATTGGATTAAGCCACATCAGGAAGTTGGAACTGCTTTGGGTCATAACCGATTTGTCTGGGATTTGCGATACGAACCTCCCAGAGGATCAAGAAGGCAATTCTCAATTGCTGCAGTCGAAAATATTACCCCTTCAGGCCCTAGAGGTCCTTTTGTCAAACCGGGTACCTATACCGTACGACTCACCGTGGACGGAGATTCCTATGATAGGCCTTTAAATGTGATCATGGATCCCAGGGTAACTATATCTGAACGGGGGCTGGAAATGCAGACTTCATTAAGTATGGCCTGCTATACTGCTTATCACGAGCTACAGGATTTAGTAGAGGAGATTGATGCTATGAATGATGCAGGAGAAAATCAATTAGACTTTAGAGGGGAAGGATCAGTGGGTGATCCTGATACCATGTACGGTAGTATTAGACATGTGGATGCTGGAGATGAAACCTTGGTTGGTTTACAAAACAAGTTCTTGTTTATGCTTAATCTTATTCAGGCCGCTGATGTGAAGCCTACCACTCAGACGATAGCTGCAGTAGAGAAACTTCAGGAAACCAAGGAAGGGATGATGCTGCGTTGGGAAGGGATGAAGTAAAAGAACTGATTCCTGAACTCGGCTGAGCTTCAACAGGAATGAACCTGATTACTCCAAAGTCACAAAAAGCTGAGATTGGATTAGCCAGGTTCCTGATTTTTTGGTCCATTGAGCGGAGTAATTTCCTTGAAAAATCACCTCGTCTTTGCCCACATAATAACCCTTCCATGTTCCTCGTTCCCAGGCAAGCATGGTGTTGTTATTGACTGTAATTACCTCTGGAGTGCGAACCCAATACATGGGATCACCTGTTCCTTGCTCCATATAGGCATTCAGTTCTACCTTTCCTGAGATCAGAGTTCCATTTCCAGTTGTGATCAGGATGTCATCAGTCAGAAAGGTATTATTCAGTTCTTCATCTAGGCTTTTGAGTGCGGCATTTGATGCTTCTCGCTGGGCACGGATTTCTTGCACTTCTGAGTTTTGACCAAAAGCTGAAAAAGAGATTAGAAGTAAAAGAGAGAAAAAGATCTGTTTCATAGCATATCAATTTAGTCAAATAGCATCAAAAAAATCCCGACTCATTGAGCCGGGATTCTTTATCTATTCTTTATCGCGATAGTAATTAAACCAACTTAATATCGAGGCTGATTTGCTCATCAGCATACTTGGTCGATTGACCAGGCCATGTGATGCATTTGGAATGCGGACCATAGCAGTTTCCACTCCCTCCAGCTTAAGTGCCGTATAGTACTGCTCTGATTCTGAGATTGGCGTTCTGAAGTCTTTTTCACCAGTCAAAAGCATGGTTGGAGTAGTGAC
>CAZLUY010000274.1:0-3924 GCA_964562785.1 uncultured Limnohabitans sp.
TATTCATTCCAAGTTTTCCAGGCCGCTTCTGCCTGGCCAATAAGCATTTCCATTCCATTGATTGCCTTCCCTCCTCTCTCTGTGATCGCCTTCATCATAGCTGTCTCGGCAGGGTTATAGACCAAATCATAATACCAATGGCCACTACCTAACTTATCTATAGGTAAAGCTGGCAGACTTTCCACATTTGGGAAAGTTCCTAATGGAGTCGTATTAACTATCAAAGAATGGCTCTCGAGAATGGATGGGTCCAGCCTCAATTCATCATAGGTAAATGAGCCTTCTTTTTTACTCCTTGAAACAAATTTAAAATCCATGTTCAAATCCTCTAACGCAGCCGCTATTGCTTTAGAAGCACCGCCAGTTCCCAGAACCAAGGCTTTAGGCCTATACTCACCTAACCATTTTTCTAGGGAATTCTTGAATCCGATAAAATCGGTGTTATGACCAATCAACTCTGCATCTTGGAATTGAATGCAATTAACTGCGCCTATTTGCTGAGCTGCGGGGGATATGGCGTCTAGAAAAGACATAACTTCCAATTTATAAGGAATGGTCACACAAAGACCCTCGAGGTTTGGATGCTCTTTTAAAACTTGAGTGAGCTGATCAACCTTAGGAATCTCGAACAACTCAAATTCGCAATCAGATAATCCCTCTCGTTCAAACTTCTCCGAAAAGTACTTTTTGGAAAAAGAATGTCCCAGAGGATAGCCGATCAAGCCAAATTTTCTCATTGCTTAGCAAAATAATCAGCGACACGATCAATAGAAAAAACCAGAAAGATTCCAAAGAGGAAACACCCAATTGCCAAACCAAGCTCCGGCTCAAGTCCTAACTGCTCTGCATACTCGGAAGGCATAATATTCTTTGTGAGAAAGGGCTTCTCCTCACCACTTGATGACATCCGATACGAGGTCACCAGTTTCCAAGGCCAAAGTTTGTTGATTGATCCAAGCATAAAACCTGAAAGGAGACCAATGGTCGTTGAATAGAACCTCTTCAGTAACCATGAAATCAAACGGCTAAAGGAAAGAATTCCCACCAAGCAACCTGAAGCAAAAACAGCCAGAGTAAAAAAATCTCTTTCTGTCAAGGCGGTGAGAATAGCCTGATACTTTCCTAAAATGAGCAAAAGAAAGCTTCCACTAATTCCTGGTAAAATCATGGCACAAATGGCTATAGCGCCTGCCACAAAAGTGAACCAAAGACTATCCGGTGAGCTCATCGGAGGTAACTCAGTCACAAAGTAAGCCGTAACAGCCCCTACCAAAATTGATACGAGCACACCGAGATGCCATCTCTTAATCCCCTTGAGAATAATGAAAGCAGAAATCAGGATAAGACCGGTAAAGAAAGACCAGAGTCCTATTGGTTCCTCTTTCATCAAGTAGGTAATCAGCTCACTGAAAACCACAAGACTTGTAGCTATTCCCAGTAAAAGCGACAGTAAGAAAGATCCATCTACAGATTTATAAAAGGCCTTAAATTCTCCTCTGAAAAGAAGCTTAAGTGAGTCAAGATTTACAGAAGTGATAGCGTCAAGAAGTCTCTGATAGATTCCTGTAATCAGAGCTATTGAACCACCGGAAACCCCAGGCACTATATCGGCACTGCCCATGGCCATTCCCTTGAAATAGAAAAGAATGTATTTCTTAATTTTTTGCATGCTCAAAAAAATAAGGCTGACCAGTCAAACTAATCAGCCAAATAATCATTGAATTCTTATTAAAGACTTACATCATCGAGGAACATATCGAAGGTGTCTCCTCTTAATCCAAGTCTTACAGTTTCCAAGGGAATAACCTCCGCTGGACTAATATTTCCGAGGTTCACATTGGTACCCAACAGCTTCACAAACCAAACCTGCTGACTTTTTATCGGTGCTTCCCAGATAATCTTCTCTCCTGGAATCTTGGTTAGGATTTCCTCAACAAGTCCCTGTCTTACTTCTCCAGAATCTCTGAAAAGTCCAACGTTTCCTCCTTCTCTTGCTTCGCCAATAACTTTCCATGCTCCAGCATCAAGCTCTTTCTGCATTTGCTCGATCCACTTATATGGCGGGATAATCTTAGCGGCATCCTTGGATCCTACTTCTGAAAGCACAGTTACTTGCTTGGAAAGAGTTGAGATAAAATCACACTTTTTATCATGATTCAAGGAAATAGAACCATCTGAAACCTCGGCGTATTCCAATCCATACTTATCCAAAACCCCTCTATAGTCATCAAACTGACCTCTTACCACAAAGGCTTCAAAAAGAGTTCCTCCCAAGTATACTGGAATGCCAGCCTCCTTATAAATAGCTAGCTTCTCCTTAAGGTTACTGGTAACGTAGGAGGTAGCCCATCCAAGTTTCACAATATCTACATACTCGCTACAACTGGAGACAAAATCCTCAACTTGTCTTAGGCTAAGTCCTTTGTCCATAGCCATAGTAAATCCCGAGGTCCTTGGCTTAGTTGTGCGGACCGGAATATTCTTCAACTCGTAATTCATGTGATGGTATTATAGGTTTGAAGGGTAACTTATTCTTTATACTGGGCGATAATCTTGTAAATGGCCTTTTGCTTATCCAGCTCAGGCATCAATTCAAACAAGATCTCGTGCTTTTCAAAGTCCAAAGTTAATGCATTTTCCAGATATGAAAATGCCTCCTTGTATTTCCCCATTTTGATCTGATAGATCACCATTCTATAATATAGCTCCGCCTCTTCGGGAAGCTCCTCAATTCCTTCACTGATTACATCGATAGCTTCCTCAAACCTATTCTGATCAAAGTAAATCACAGAAAGATTTACATAGGTTTCCATGATACCAGGCTCGAGGTTAATGGCCTCTTCGTAAGCTTCTGAGCTCGCTTGAAGATTTCCAAGCTTGAATTCAGCATCAGCCAATCCCACCCAGTAATTAGGGTTACTTTTTGTGAATTTCAAGGCCTTTTTGAAATAGTGTATTGCCTCGAAGAACTTCTCTTTTTTGAGCATACACATTCCAAGGCCAAACCATGCATCATCATACTCTTCATCAATCTTCGCGGACTTCTTGAAGTATTTAAAAGCCTCTTCAATATTATCCAGCTTTTCATAGGCAGCGCCCATGTAGCAGCAGTTCTCAGCATTGGCGCCCTCACAATTGATCGTGTTCTGGTAAGCCTCCAAAGCCAATTCATACTGTTTGGTATTCATATAGGCATTGCCGAGATTAAAATATGCTGATGCGAATGAGTCATCAATAATCAAGGCATAATCATACGCCCTGATGGCATCCTCAAATCTGCCGAGTCGATTGTATACAACACCCAAGTTGTACCATGCACCGGCACTATAAGGGTCCTGATCAATAAACTGCTGGTAGAAATCCAGAATCTCATCAAATGAACCTTCTTCTTCAGTAATCATAGCCAACTGAAAAAGGGCATCTTCATGATTAATTCTTGACTTAACCGCTTCTTTGAAATAGTAAGTCGCCTTTTTATTATCTCCTTTGATTCTATGAAGATTACCTAGAGAATAAAAAACTTCTGCCTTGTCTTCAGCAAGAGCTAGGTAATTTTCCAAAAGCTCAATCCCTTGGTCATAGCTTCCTGCAAGGATGTGTCCATTCCCCAGAGCCAAAATGATTTCTTCATTATTTGGGGACAGATTATTAATGTTTTCAAGGATATCCATGCCTTCATCCAGTTCATCATTGAAAATCAGGCATTGTGCTTTGAGCAACTTGATATCTACGGAATAAGGGAATCGCTCCAATGAGAATTCAGAGGCGCGCAGGGCTTTAAGAAATTTTTGCTGGTCGAAGTAGAAGCGGATGACATCTTCAAGTTCTTCTTCTTCAAAATAGGAATCGAGGTTTGATTTTAGGGAGTTTTCAAATCGCTCTACAAGCTTCTTCTCATTCTCCCGGTCGTGATCGTAATCTCCG
>CAZLUY010000275.1:0-3147 GCA_964562785.1 uncultured Limnohabitans sp.
AGCCAACATAGCAACGGCAGCTTCTGGCACCATCGGCATATAGATAATTACCTTATCTCCTTTGCCTATTCCTTTTTTCTTCAAGGCATTGGCAAATCGGCAAACCTCATGGAATAACTCCCGATAGATCAAAGTCCTACCAGCCTCATTAGGATCATTGACCTCCCAAATAATGGCAGGTCGGTCAGCCATGGTGTACATATGACGTTCGAAGATATTCTCAGTGATATTGACCTTACCATCAACAAACCACTTCACATCTGGACCTTTAAAATCCCATTCAAGAGTCTTGGACCATCGCTTTCTCCAATGGAAAGAATCGGCTATCCGTGCCCAAAACTCTTCAGGTTGGGTCACACTTTTTTGGTACTCGTATAGGTAGCCGCTGAGGGTATGAATTCGATCACTCATAGTAAGGGGTTATTTATGGTTTATCACTGGCAAACGAATGCCTTGAGCTAAAAGCAGGACCAAGATAAAAATCAGAAGGAAAAAGACCCTGTTTTATAGCGGCTTTATGAGTTAATTCATGAAAAAAATTAAAAATGTCTATCCTCCTTATAAAATTTTATTATTCATCTATAGTAAATGGAGATTTTAATCATTTCACCTGATAAGTGGTTTCAACCATTCCATCCTTAAATGCTCTGGTCTTTTTCATGAGCAATTGAATGTCCTTCGAAATCTCTTGAAAGAAGGGCAAACCACTTCCGAGAATTATAGGGACGATGGTTATTACCAATTCATTTACTAAGCCCTGTTTAAAAAATTCACTCGCAAGTTGAGGGCCACCAACCATCCAGATATTTTTATACCTCGGTTTGATAGTATTCGCTAACTCATGGCTCACTTCTCCATTAAGGAATAATACCGATTCTCTATCTGATTGGAGTTCTCTTTTGTTGAAAACAAAAACTGGCTTTTCTCCATAAGGCCAACCAAGTTCAAGGGCATGCTCATAGGTTTTTGAGCCCATTACATAACAGTCCACACTTTGCAGAAAGTCCTTAATCTCCTCTTCTGTTAGATCATCTCCCTCTGAATACTTGCTATCAGAATACATCCATTCAACGGTCCCATCATTCTTAGCCACGAACCCGTCAAGGCTACAAAGCATATGAATGGTGACTTTAGCTTCCATAGATAAGACTTAATGATTGCTCGGTTTACCAGCACCACGGGGGATCCTGATTTCCTTCACCATATCCTGAACATTTTGAGGTGGAGCGGGCGTCATGTAGGATACAGCAAAGCAAACCACAAAATTGATCATCATCCCTATACTGCCAATTCCTTCTGGTGATATACCAAAAAGCCAATTATCAGCACTGTTCAAGTCAGGGCTTATAAACTTGAAGAATATGATATAAGCCAAAGTGAACAATAAGCCTGAGATCATTCCAGAAATAGCTCCTTCCTTATTAATTCTTTGGGAGAAAATTCCCATGATAATCACTGGAAAGAATGAGGCAGCCGCTAAACCAAAAGCAAAGGCTACAACCTCAGCGACAAAGCCCGGAGGGTTAACGCCAAAATAACCTGCAATTATCACTGCGCCAGCAGCTGAAATTCTGGCGATCATTAGCTCTCGCTTTTCGGCCATACCTGGTGCATATGTTCTAAATAAGTCTCTTGAGACGGCCGTGGAAATAACCAAAAGTAATCCCGCCGCTGTAGACAATGCTGCTGCCATAGCACCTGCAGCTACCAGCCCTACCACCCAGTTAGGTAGTTGAGCAATCTCAGGACTAGCTAGCACCATGATATCGCGATCGACAGTAAGTTCATTGGCATTCGGATCCGCCAAATACTGAACTTTCCCATCTCCATTTTTATCCTCCACAGAAATCAGGTCTGTCTTTTGCCAGGTATTAATCCATTCAGGAAGCTCGGTGATTTCTTTGTTGGAAGTGCTCTCAACGGCATTATAAATTCCAAAGGCTGCAACAGCTGGAGCCGTGGTATACAAAATGGCAATAAAAACCAGGGCGTATCCGGCAGAGAGTCTTGCGTCCTTTACCCGGGGCACAGTAAAGAAGCGAACGATTACATGAGGAAGTCCTGCAGTACCCACCATCAAGGCAAGCGTGATCATAAAGACGTCCCCCATTCCCTTTCTTCCTTGAGTATATTCTGAGAAGCCTAATTCTGATAAAACTCCATCCAACTTCTCCAGTAATGGAACTCCAGTTTCTAGTTCTCCGCCCAGGCCAAACTGAGGTACAGGATTGCCAGTGAGTTGCATGGAAATAAAGATTGCAGGCACCATGTAAGCGAAAATCAGCACACAATATTGAGCGACTTGAGTGTAAGTGATTCCTTTCATTCCACCCAAAACTGCATAGAAGAACACGATACACATTCCAATGACCACACCCCACTCAATAGGTACTTCAAGGTACCTTGAGAAAACAATCCCCACTCCTCTCATCTGTCCTGCGACATAAGTAAATGAAATGAAGAGTGCACAAATCACTGCTACCACTTTTGCTGTTTTAGAATAGTAGCGATCTCCTACAAAATCGGGGACTGTAAACTTCCCGAACTTTCGTAAGTATGGTGCTAAAAGGAGGGCTAGCAGAACATATCCTCCGGTCCAACCCATCAGGTATACCGAACCATCGTATCCAGCGAAGGAGATAATTCCAGCCATGGAAATGAAGGATGCGGCTGACATCCAATCCGCAGCGGTAGCCATGCCATTAGCAAGGGGAGATACTCCACCTCCGGCGGTATAAAACTCAGATGTAGTTCCTGCTCTGGACCAAAGAGCAATGCCAATGTAAATGGCAAAAGTTATCCCAATAAGTAGGTAAGTCCAGGTTAAAATCTCCATCTGCTAATCAGTCTTCGTCTACATCAAATTCCTTGTCTAGTACATTCATTCTGAATACATAGACGAAGATTAAAACCACAAAACAGTAAATAGACCCTTGCTGAGCAAACCAAAAACCTAAAGGAAACCCTCCTATGGAAAACTGATTCAGTTGGTCAACAAAAAGGATCCCTGCTCCAAAGGAAACCAGGAACCATATCAGCAAAAGAAAAAGAAGCGTTTTGACATTTTTTCGCCAGTAGGCTTTTTTCGATGGATGACTGGGCTCGGTCATTATGAGGTCTAGATTGAGGTAAAGGCTGTACCTTGAT
>CAZLUY010000276.1:0-8540 GCA_964562785.1 uncultured Limnohabitans sp.
GAAAACATTCCCTTACACGACCTAAAGAAGGATACAACAGCATTCAAGGAACAGAATAAACTCTCCACCCAAGAGGCAGCAAGGAAAATTCGCTATGATTTTTTTGATGAAACCTTGGCAAAAAAGGGGCTTGACGGTGTAATTACAGCTCATCATGAAGATGATCAGATTGAGACCATTTTTATTAATCTCCTTCGTGGATCAGGTATGGAGGGTCTTTCAGGCATGGCAGACCGAAGGGGTAATGTGATTAGACCTTTGCTCCCATTTAGGAGGTCAGAAATCGAAGATTATGCAAAAGATCATGACATAAAATGGAGAGAGGATTCCTCTAACGATTCCACTGACTACTTTAGAAATAAATTGCGTCATGAAGTTCTTCCAGCCTTACTAGGTAGCAAAGAAGACGCAAGAAAAAACCTCCTAAAGAGCTTTGAACGAATAAAGGATTCAAGCCGTGCTTTCAATAGTCTTTTTGAAGAATGGAAGCACAAATGGGTGAGCAAAGAGAAAGACCTTTGGAGCCTTAACAAGGATGGCATAAGGAATTATGCAGGCTCGCAAACCTTACTCTTCTATTGGGTCCGTGGCTTTGGTTTCAATTCTTCACAAAGCAAAGACATGCATGAGGCTTTGATTCTAGGTGAGTCTGGGAAATTATTTGAGTCCACTACCCATCTAGCGAATGTTGATAGGAATCAACTCTTGATTGGTGAAAAAGAGTCTGATTTTGAAAGCTTCAGCATCGAGTCATTCGACATCGCATTTGAATTGGGTAACCAAACTTACAACCTGTTGCAAGTCAAACCAGGTGATTTTTTGGATAAGAATCCAGCTAATGCCATGCTCGACCTTGAGAAACTCAAATTCCCCTTAGAGCTCAGGATCTGGGAGCAAGGCGATCGATTCAACCCTCTGGGTATGCTGAAGGAGAAAAAAGTAAGTGATTTTTTGATTGATCAAAAAGTACCATTTATTCAAAAAGCCAAGGTGAAAGTATTAATTTCAGAAGGAGGAATTGCCTGGGTTTTAGGATATCGCATAGCTGATTGGGCTAAGGTCACTCCAAGAACAGAGCAAGTACTCTACATAAAGCAGACGATTTGATGAAGAATCCATTTTCCAAAACCTTTAGCGCAGCTGAATTAGATAGTTTCGAGTTCCTAAAAGCAATCCCGTTTTTTGAAAAGCTGAAAAACAAGGAAATGGCAAGGTTCTTACCAGCCATGCACAATAGAAAATATAGCATGGATGAGGTGGTATTTTTCAGCAAGGACCCGAGCCAAGCCCTCTACATCGTGAAGAAAGGGCATATCCAATTAACCATTGATCTGAAGGATAGCTTTGAGACCATCTTGGAAGTGGGACCAGGAGGGGTTCTCGGTGAGAACTCATTACTACAAAACGCCAAAAGAATTTATACTGCCATTGTGAAATCTGAGGAGGCCGACCTAATCGTTTTACCCTATTTTGCAATTCAGGAGGTATTTGAAAGCAATCCTAAAATCAAGGCAAAAATGATGACTTCGCTGGCCGAGTATTACAACTCCAACAATCAGCGCCTCTTCAAATCTTACAGATCATCTTTCGGCTTCTTTAGTCTCCGAGAAATGTTTCAATAATCAGCTTTTCATGACATAAATCTCTTGAAATCAACTTGGTTTCTAAGTTTCTATTGTGGCCTTTGTTTAATAACTTAGCGCAGCTTTTTTCAAACAGTATTTTCATACAAAATCATATAAATCACAATGAGCAAAGTAACCGTAGTAGGAGCAGGAAATGTAGGTGCAACTTGCGCTGATGTTTTAGCTTACAGAGAGATCGCTGAAGAAATCGTACTAGTAGACATTAAAGAGGGTGTTGCAGAAGGAAAAGCCCTTGATATTTGGCAGAAAGCGCCGATCAACCAATACGACAGCCGCACAGTTGGTAGCACTGCAGACTATAGCAAAACTGCCGGATCTGACGTTGTAGTGATTACTTCAGGCCTTCCAAGAAAGCCTGGTATGACTAGAGATGATCTTATCGAAACTAATGCTGGTATCGTAAAGTCAGTAACTGAAAGTGTTATTCAGCATTCCCCAGACGCCATCATCATTATCGTTTCCAACCCATTGGACGTAATGACTTATCAGGCTCATTTGACTTCTAAATTCCCAAGAAACAAAGTAATGGGAATGGCTGGTATCCTTGATACCGCTCGATACAGAGCTTTCATCGCTTCTGAACTGGATATTTCTCCAAAAGAAATTCAGGCTATCCTAATGGGTGGCCACGGGGACACCATGGTTCCACTACCAAGATATACTACAGTAGGTGGAATTCCTGTTACTGAACTTATCGAAAAAGATCGCTTAGATGCGATTATCGAAAGAACCAAGTTTGGCGGTGGCGAGCTAGTTAAATTGATGGGTACTTCAGCTTGGTATGCACCAGGTTCCGCAGCAGCTCAAATGGTTGAAGCTATCTTGAAAAATCAGAGAAGAGTATTCCCGGTTTGTATCAAACTTGACGGTGAGTACGGTATTGATGACTGCTACCTTGGTGTTCCAGTAATTCTTGGAAAAAATGGAATTGAGAAGGTGATTGAGCTTGATCTAAATGAAGAAGAGAAGGCTCTGCTAGAAACCTCAAGAGGACACGTGAAGGAAGTAATGGCAGTTTTGGATAAGCTTTCCAACTAAGTCAAAATCCTAATTTTATTTAAGGCCTAGGACTTCGGTACATTCCGAAAAGTCTTAGGTCTTATTTTTGCTATATACCCGCAGAACAAAATTCAGCCTGTGAAACTCTGGAAAAGCTTTGCTCTGGTGGTCGGAATCGGTGTTTTGGCACTTGCTGGCTACTGGATTTTTTACTCACTCAATTCATCCAAAAAAGTAAACAACCTCGAACTGATCAGTCAGGATGCAATTTTTGTTCTGGAGTCCTACAATGCGGCTCAAACCTGGAATGAGATTGCACAGTCAGATTTTTATCCCCAGCTCCTGAATTTCCCTGCCTTTGAAAAGGTCTCAGGACAAATCGTAGCGTTGGACAGTATTACTGGTTCAGAGGGTTTGATCGCTTCGGAACTTGCGGACATTCAAAGCACCATAAGTTTTCATCCCGTAGGGAAAGAAAATTTCGATTTGCTTTTCATGATCAACCTTCGTCAAGGGAAGGCCAGAGATTTGATAGAGAGCATTGAAGAGCAGTTGGTAAATGGAGAACGTTTCCAGAACAGGACATATAGCAATAGGGAAATACTTGAGCTTTTTGACGGTGACAATGATCGTAAATGGAGCATTGCTTTCCTTGGAGATTTGATATTAATAAGCGAATCCTCCTTTCTGGTTGAAGAGTCCATTCGTAATTATGAAAATGGGGACCAGCTTACATTCGCTAGATTCTATTCTCCTGAAGAACTAGAAAAGGAGACTAATGGCAGGCTCCTAATGAGTAGCATGGGTGTGGCAAATCTTCTAAGAGGAATCCAAGGAAAGACTACAGATGCCACGATTGAAAAGTTTGAGCAATATCAGATGGGTTTTGCTCTTGATTTTGACCCACAACCTGGAGAGCTGTCGTTTAGAGGAAATGTAAACTTTCAAGAGGAAGTGAATTTCACGCCTTCTCTGGAATCCAACATTAATTCAATAATCAATGTGATTCCAGCAAGTACAGCGGCAATCACCCAATTGAACCTTAATGGGGTTTATGAAACACAAAAACTAAAAAACAGGGCATTTGCTCAGAGAGAAACACTCGAGGCTCAAATTGAGGTAGAGCTCCTTTCAAAAGGCTTTCTGGATACATTTCTAGGTGAGCTATATCTTTTGAAGTTGGAAAAAATCGGGCCTATCAATGAAAATATGAGCTTGATTACTCGAAGCAGTAATCCTGAAGCCGTATTAGAGTTATTAAAAAATTATCAAAATCAAGAAGGGGAAGTAGTCTCAGATTTTTATCGTCAGAGAGAAATCATCTTAGTCAATGAACAGGACTTCTTGGCTCATCTCTTTGAGGGCAAATTTCAAGGCTTTAATCAAACCTGGCTTACGGCGGTTGGGGATATCCTTATTTTCACCAATAACCAGCAAAGTATGAAGCTGATGCTGGATGACATTGCCAATGGGGACACCTGGGGCAAGAGCTCAACCACCAGCTTGATGAAAAATGAGCTATCTGCGAGCTCAGGATTTTCTAAAGTAGTCCTATTCGACAAGTCTTGGGACTCATGGACTCTTGCCTCCACAGCCACATGGAGTAGTTTCCTTCAAAGGTACAGGAGTAGCTTTATGCAATTTTATGGTTTAGCCTTTCGCCTAAATCAATATCCCGACCGCTTATCAGCGACCTTGACATTCCCTTATTCCAAAACAAATCAAGTTGTAAGACCAAATGAGACTAAAGAAGTGACATTGGAACCTTCTCAAATGGTCCAATTTGATGGTCGATTAATCTTCGGCCCACAGGCCATTACAAATTATCAAGACAGATCTCAAGATGTAGTCGTGCAGGATGAGAATAACAATCTAATCCTACTCAATGAAGGAGGAACAGTGGTTTATTCAGTCCCTCTTGATGGACCTGTCGTTTCTCAAGCCTACCAAGTGGACTATTATAAAAATGGGAAGCTTCAGTTGCTAATTGCTACTGAGAATAGTGTGTATGGTATTGATAGATTGGGTAATCCCTTACCCAATTATCCTTTTAGACTTTCTGGAGAAAGTATCACCAATCTCAATTTGGTTGACTATAGCAATACGAAGGCTTACAGATATTTTATCAGTACTGAAAGCGGTAATCTTATCCTGATGGATAAAACAGGGAAGCTGCTTGATGGATGGAATCCAAACAGAATAGGCGCTCCAACTATTGGAAATCCAAGACATGTAAGGGCACCTCGAAAAGGGGATTACATGATGGCCTTAAGCGAACCCGGAAACTTACATCTGTTTAACCGTAGAGGTGAAAGAAAAGTATCCCAACCCATTCGTCTTGGCGATGGATTCAATTCCCCCTTTGTGGTATTCAACAATCCACAGAGCAATGTTATGGAGATCGTGAACATCACTCAGAATGGGGAAATTGTAAGAGCTAACTTCAATGGCGAAATCACTTACACCAACCAATTGGTGAAAAAGGATAGAGATAGTGAATTTTTCATAGTCCCTGATCAACTTGAAAATGAATTCCTCATCATTAACAAAGAGTTCAATGAAGTCAAATTCCTTGACTCGCAAGAGGAAGAAATATTCACGGTAAACTCTTCCTCTGAGTCACTTGAAATCCAATTCTTCAATTTTGGACCAAACAGGAGGATAATCACCGTGACAGATATGATTCAGGAATACTCCTATCTGTATGATTTCGAAGGAAACTTGCTCACAACATTGCCTCTTGAGAGCAATAGAAAATTAGATATTACTTTTGACTCTGGTAATCAGCAATACATCATTCGATGTGTGGCAGGTTACCTCATGCGGGAGTATACCTTAGCAGATTAAATAAATTGAGAATTTGAGTTTCCTTGAATAGTTAACTTGTAGCACATGCAACGATTAAAGATTCTTTTCACCCTACTTTTTGTCTTTGTAATTCAAGTCTCCTTCGGCCAACTTGTTTCTGATCAGGAAACTTTGGATAAAATAGACCCTGAAGTCAATCTTAGTACTCCATATCATACCACACTGACTTTTTTCATCAACCTCGAAGACAATAATTTCAATCCAGAGGAATCGGCAAAAGCCCTGAATTGGTCAAATCTACCTGAAGGTGATCGGGCTGACCTGAGTATCAAACTGAAGCAAATATTTGAAGGAAATGGAGTAGCAGTAAGAACTTCTCAGATTCCAAACAAAGCTGAATATCTTGATAGCTTGGCAGGTAATGAGCCTGTTTTCTATTTCGATAGACAAATACTGCCAAGTATATTTCTTACCAAAGTAGAAGATCAATGGCTCTTTTCATCCTACTCGGTTGGGGAAATAGAACGACTACATGATCTGACTTACCCTTATGGAACAGCAGCATTACTGGACCTGCTACCAAAGGCTGGGAATGACAAGTATTTGGGTTTATACCTGTGGCAAATCATCGGACTTGGAATCCTAATTCTATTTGTCTTTATCACCCATTGGCTTTTTACCTGGCTGGTGGATCGGGGTCTACTATATATCATGGCGAGGCTAGGTTACGGATCCATGGGCGAGCAATATCTCCTACCAGTAGCCAAGGTCACGAGTATTTATCTTATCGTAATCTGGCTATCTCTATTCATCCGGGTCCTACAACTTCCTATAGAGATTTGGTCCTGGCTGGTAGTGATTTTTAGAATATTGAAGCCTCTTCTTATCACCGTCATCTTCTACAAGATTGTTGATGTGATAGCTGCCTATTTTGTGAATTTGGCCACAAAAACTGAATCAACCCTGGATGATCAGTTGGTGCCCTTGCTTCGCAAAACCTTAAAGGCTTTCGTTATTGTCATAGGTACTTTGTTTATCCTTAGGGATGGACTAAACCTTGATATCATTCCATTCCTTACAGGTCTATCTATTGGTGGTGTGGCAATTGCTCTTGCAGCTCAGGATACCATTAAGAACTTCTTCGGATCCATCATGATTTTCGTAGATCGACCATTTCAGGTTGGGGATTGGATCACAAGTGGAGAAGTAGATGGAACAGTAGAAGAAGTAGGTTTCAGATCTACCCGTGTGAGGACTTTTAGAAATTCCGTAACCTACATTCCTAATGGAAAAATTGCTGATGCAACTGTTGATAATCATGGTCTGAGACAATACAGAAGGTTCTACACGACTATCACCATCACCTACGATACCCCACCAGAACTTGTTGAGCAATTTATCAAAGGCTTAAGAGAAATTGTCTTGGCACATCCAAACACCAGGAAAGACTACTTCAATATCTATTTCAATAATCTATCATCCTTTAGCCTGGATATTATGTTCTATGTCTTCTTTGAGGTACCTACCTGGCCGATGGAACTACAAGCAAGACATGAATTACTCATTCAGATAATGAAATTGGCGGAAGCCTTAGGGGTTAGATTCGCCTTCCCTACGCAAACACTGCATATGGAATCATTCCCTGAGAAGAAGGAACTGGCTCCTGATTATAGTCAGGAATCACCAGAGAGCTATCAAAAGAAATTAGGAGAGTTCGTTCAGAAAGAACTTCACAAAAGAGATTAATCCGGTTGGAGGATTTTTCGGATTACTCTGATTTCTCCAGTGCTTGTTCTCGTATTTACTTCAATCACCATTGTAGCTTGAAGCTCAGAATGAATGATCTTGATTTTTCTACTTTGAGAGTCATTGTCAATCGCAGACCAATAAAGTGTAGTTCTTAAATCACTTAATTTATCTGATTGAGTTGGTTGAAATAAACTACCGGTACCTGAAACCAATGGCATAATGCCTGAATATTCAAGGAAGATTCCATTGGTAGGTATAGGAAATCCTCCAAAATCATTTTCATAGGAAGAAAAGCTCAAAACTCCCGAAAAAAGCTCCTCATTCAAATAAAACTTCCGAGTTAGTATTTCAAGAGTTTTGAAGTTAGCTGGATCAAACCTGGCAAGTAAATCAGAATTGAATACAGGCATCGCATCAATCAAAAAAAGTGGATTCTCTTCAAAGTACAGATCAGAAACACGATTAATGACCCGCATTTCTTTGGCCTTATCAATGGTTCTAATGGTCACCTCTGGGACATACTCCTTTAGGACTATTTCGACTCTATCAAACCTTGTATAATCATCTAACTCATAAGTTACATCCTGGACAAAGCCTGTAATGACAGGTGAAGAGTTAGACTCATACTCCTGAAGGAAATAATCTTCCACTTGACTGGCTTCGAGAAGATTTCCTAAGAAATCCTGATCCCCAGGTGTGATAATGAGTTCGGGAAAAACGAAGTCCGGATTGAACTCTGTCTTGGGAGCTGGAGATACAATAGAGAAATCAAGCAAGTTTTGATTTCCAGTTGCCTGAGCAATCATATAGTCCCAGTTCTTTACCCCACCAATATCAAAATACAAAGAGCCATTGTCATCTGGTCTGTCCGTAAATAGGGCTGATTGCTCTCCATGAACCGACAAATAGTATAATTTCTGAGTATCAACCACACCTGAAATCTTAGCCTCCACGATATGTCCAAAAATTTCGGGTAGAACTGCTCTGGAAGCGATAGACGTGTAGATATCTTCAGAATTCAAAGGTCCTGCACTTTCAAGAAATGGATTCACTACCGTGACACTTGCACTCAGGATTTCTCCTTGAATCCTGGCGAAATCGATGCTCAACCCTCCTTCCGAATTGGCTACAATTTCTATAAGGTCATTCTCGGTCTCTACTCCATTTTCAGCCCTAGTCTCTAAAACTAAAGGAGGCACCTTAGGATTAAGAATACTTATTAGCTGCTGTTTGAGTCCTCTTTTTAAGTCAAGATTGGGGCTTATTCGAGTAAAGACCCGAAGCAAATAATTGTCTGATGGAAGCTCATCGGGAATGGGTAAATAACTCAGTACCTCC
>CAZLUY010000277.1:0-9282 GCA_964562785.1 uncultured Limnohabitans sp.
ATAATAAGGCAATTAGCAGGAAGAGCTTGACCTGACTCTTGATGTTTTGGAAGACTATGATTATCGCATAACTGGCGATAATTGAGATCACGATGGTAAGAACAACATTTCCACCAAACCCGAACAAACCGCTACTTTCTGCTGGATCTAATTTCCCTGTAAGGAAGTAGAAAAGCATAATGCCAAGTATATCAGAGAAAGTGCCTTCGTAGATATGGAACTCCCTTTTCTTCTTGCTCAATCCTTCAACACTTGGAATAATAATCGCGCTGGAAAGAATGGACAGGGGGGTGGCATAGAGCCAAGCAGACTCATTGGTCATTTCTGGAATGAAAGTCATGAGAATCCAAACTGCTGCCCATGTTGAAGCCAACAGGCCAATCAAAGCGAGCCCAAACGATTTGAGTATTGGGAGCAGTTTTTCCTTTTTTAGCTCCAATTCCAGGGCTGCTTCCAGTACGATCATAATCAATCCAACAATTCCCAAGACTTCCAGAATAGGGAAGAAATCGATCTCTGCAGTTGTGAAATTGGCTAATAAGTACTGGAGGATAATCCCTAGTCCGATAAGCATTAAGACGGATGGGATATTAGTCCTTTTCGATATTCCGTTGAACAGAAACGAAAGGATCAGAATCACTGAAGCTTCGATAATCAGGTTATATGATGAAATGATTTCCATGTCTTAATCAAATTGTTCGGTTAAGCTACTTTCTATCCCTCTTTCATTGACATATGCGGTCAAATCTTCTAGCTGGGCTCCTTGTTCTAAACTAAACTGAAATAAGTAAATATCTTCAACCGTGGTCGATCTCAGACTCACTCGCTTTCCAAAGGATAAAGAAGGATGATCGAAGAGTGTATCCAAAAGTTGGTTGGCTGGCATTTCGGATTTGAAGTAAATAGTCTGTTGGCGCAGGTTGATTTGAGGAGAAAGAATTACAAATCCTTCCTTATCAAACTGACGGTACCAGATGAATTGTTCTCCTTTCTCTGTATCCAATACGAGGCCAAGAAAATTGATTTTGCTGATTTCTCCCTTCTTATCCTGGTTTTGGATAGTGGCACCGATTTCCAAAAGAGCATTAGATCTAAGGAAAAGGCCACTGACATAATTCCTCAAATACGGAAAGGCCAGAATACCGGTGGTCAGCGCGAACGAACCATGCCAAATGGGATTGATGGAAATGAACCCTAATAGCAGAATTAGCCAGGCCAAAGGTTTATAGAATAACTCAAACCTTCTCGTGGACATTTGCAATCTATTTCCGATTCGATTTTCCTTTAGGTATCGCTCAACAGCTACTCTTATAAAATGAACAAGAACATATAGCCCCACTAGAAGGATAGCTAAAAGCCCTAAGTCTTTCCATCCGAAAATTGATTCTATGTTAGCTACTTCTTCCATCAGACTAGCACCTCCTTATACTTCAAAAGGGTATACACATCTTGCTTCATCAAATCTTCGATGATAAGGTTTCCTCCTTCATCTCTTCCCAAAATGTGAATGTTGAGCAGTTTACGAACCGCAGGTTTCACTTCTGTTTCAAACCGTGTGGAGAAGAATGACTTTAATTCTAACTCTGTGGTTCTACCAAATACCAAGCAATGCTTTAATACCAGCGTTTCAGCTGGACTCAGGAAATCATTCAGCTGGACATTCCTTTCCACCAAACGAATCCTCTCTTCGGATTGAACTTGGGTGCAGAATGTCCAGGCCTGTAGCACTGCTCCCAGGTTTTGATCAAACCTTTTACCCAATGCCTGTATTTTTTTCTCAAGCTCCCTGTCTGTGAAAACTTCTGATTCCTCCTTGCCAAAAACAACCTTATGAGATGCTCCATGTCTTAGCATAAGGGCTTTGTATATCTGATTTTGGGTTGACACATTGAGATCAAAATGATTAGTGAAGCCTTCTGAAAAATGCAATCTCGAATCGAGGTGCTTCATAAGTAGATCCGAAAGCGTAACCAAAACCATGGCCTTTCTACTCTGAGTAGAGAGGTAATCCATTAAAGCTCTCACATTACTCACAAGAGATATTTTTCGATCCCTCCATAGGTTCAAGTCATCAATCAAGATTAGAGGAGCTGTATTTTGGATTGCTCGACGAACAAAGTCAATAGCCTCCTTTAAGTCATAACTGGTTCTAAATTTTCTTCCCTCAATGATCAAATCAGTATTTGGTGAGAGAAGAACAGTGTCCTTTGGGAAGTAGGTTTTCGACAGATATTCTGCCATTGTGGATTTACCACATAGTGGTCCTCCAGATAAAAGGATTGACCTTCCTTTTCCACTCTTCCATTGATCCACAATATGTCCGAATTGATCTTCTATGTCTTGACGAGGAACAAGGAATAAGTCTCCAACAAAATTCTTGGTCAGAAAAAGGGCATGATAATGATCCGGGTGTGGGGGATGACTTCTATTTTCAATAACCTGAAGAGCAATCTCCAACTCCTCATGATGTGTCTTTGGTTTTGAGTCTTTATATTTTCTATCAACGTTTTTTAGGATCGATTCCCAAATGACTTTTAACCGCCCTTCAAAGGAGTCATTTTTCCGAATATGACCTCCAAAAGTTGTTTGAAGTGGGACTTTTAGAAATTCCTTATCATCATAAAGGGCAGAAACGAAGAAATCTTTTTTAATGATTTCCTCTATGTGCAAGAGCAAAGAATTCGACCTAGCCGTATTATCCCTAATGGCAATCAGCATTTGATCAATCACTTGCCTATCAGCATTGAAATTTGGTTTACCTTCAGTCGATTGGGCAATACTAAGGCTTCCTCTAACCTGGGAGATTACATGCTTGATTCTTGAAATCAAAGTCTCCTGATCTTCCCATAATTCGATGATGTCCGGTAGTATAAAATAGTCCAGCCACTTTGTGGTGGTTTTTTTAAAGTCTATGGATTTGGTGATGAGAAGTCCATTGTCCACACGAACTGGAACTTCAAAGCTCTTTAAACTTTCCAGCCAACCCTCAAGAACTCTTACCTGATGTTCCTGCTTTCCCTCAAAACTCACCAATTCATCCAGTACACCCTCTAGCCAATTCAGTACCTGGTCAATTTCACCATTCGTTTCAAGGCCGTTGAATAGATTTCTTGATTCCTGAGCTTTATGGAGGAAGACCAAATTCTGCTTACGCACGTCATAACCCATTCGCTCCAGGTTTGACCGGATCAAACTGAAGGTCATCATAGTCTCTCCAAGTAGCCGGTTTGTACCAGCCAATTGACTCATTTGAGCTACAAGATTCTCGAACTGACTACGATATACTTGCCATGGGTTTTTGAGATGAATCACATCCTCAAATTTTCTATCGAGCGCCCCCTCTTTCGTTTTTAAGACCTGGATTTCACCCGCCATTTCAGATCCAACGGTTTCCAGGGCTTCTATTAAAATCTTGAGTGAGGCATCAGCATGATTATCAAGGTTTTCCTTAGAAATTCTTTTATCAGCAAGATGGCTGCTTCCTATTTGATGCTCTACCTGAATATCCCGAATAAGGATAAGCAGGTTTTTCATTTTCTCCGGGAGAAAATAATCCCACAAGTAGCCTTCTAGAGAAGGGGTTTCCTCTTCCTTTTCATCTTTTGGACAGTGGGGGTCTGCTTCCAGAAAGTATTTGTCTATAAGCAGTTTAGCTTCGTCTGGTAATGAAGTAATCCAATCCTTTTGATCAGAGGAAAGGCGATTTCGCAAGTCCTCCAACAAGGTTTGAAATTCTACAAGTCCATCCTTTGTTTGTGGTATGGCTGCCTCTCTAAAGTCCTGTATTTTGTTCATTAAGACTTATCTTCTTAGGCCAAAGAAAGCGTTTTTCTGCCAACTGCAAAGTGACGAAGGTGCCTTATTCCGCTTTTATGGAAAGGTATTCATTCTGTACCAATCTGCTTTTTCGCCTAATATGAACGACAATCAACGAGACTTTCAATTGTAAGGTTTGGGCAAAAAAAAAGGGTTATTTCCCTACATTTCGGATAAAATCCTTGAATTCAGCAGTATTGAAATTGCTCATTCCTTCCTGGAAAAATACGATCTCGCCCTTTGGACTGACCACTAATGTAGTAGGAATAGATTCATGCCTCATACTGGAACTAAGGCCATATGAAGCATGCATGGTGGGAAAGGACCAGGATTTACCCTCAATGAAGTCTTTGCTTTTCTGAAAGTCATTATCCAATCCTATCATTAAAAACTCGATATCCTTGCGATCGGATAAGGATTTGTACAATTCTGATAAATGAGGCATTTCTGCTCTACAAGGTCCACACCAAGATGCCCAAAGGTTGATTAAAACCGTCTTTCCTTTATAATCTGCCAGGTTGATCTGTTCTCCTTCGAAAGTTTGAAACCGAGCTCTATAGTCAAAATCTTCACCCAGACGATCATTGGAGATAAGTTCGGGAGTGATGATGCCTGTGGAAAGCAACACGTATTGGAGTCCTCCTTGAATCACTGGAAGGAGTCCTGTGAAATATAGAAAAGCGAAGATGGAGAGTATTAGACCCCAGGATTTTGCCTCTTTTTTCCAATTCATAACCGAAGATACGGTGGATTTAGGTTTTCCTTTTTGTGATCCGTCACATTGGTATTGAACCTAGTCGAAATCAGTCTCTGTCACTTCCAACCAATTCATTATAGTCATCCATGCTCATGCCTTTGCTGAATCTTCGGAGGTTATAGGAGAAAGTCAGCATGAGGTACCGTTGGAGGACATTGGTCTGTACATCTTCTACCCAAACGTCAGTGATGTTTCGACGGATGCTAGCATTCTGATCAAGGATGTCATATGCATTGATTGAAATTTCACCTCTTTGGTTGGCAAAAATCTTTTTACCAAGGCTCATATTCATCAGCCAGATATTATTATCAAATCCTTCAGAGAGACCGCTATTGATTTGGTGGTTGATCGATAGCCTGTAGACGAACCCTTCCCAAATCACCCAGTTGAAATTCAATCTTGAGCGTTGATTGAAGAACCTATCATCCAAACTAGGATTTAGGGTGTTGCTTACGTTATTCCAGGACAATCTGGTTGAAATCCTGAAATCAATCTGGTCGCTAATATTACTGCTCAGGGAGAACCCTGTTCTAAGCCGTGTTGAATTATTGAAACTTAACTCACGATTTACTTGACCAGGTCTTCTATTGTAGCCAATGCTTCCGAAAATGTTCAGGTTGGATTTTAAAGCATCAACTGGCATAGAATAACTCAGCCAAGATCTGTAATCCTGGAATCCATCCAAATTCACCGGGAGAAAGAGCTGAGAGCCTTTCTCTAATATCACCCCGCCTGGAAGTTCAGTGGCTTCATCAGCAATAAAAGAGCTGTTTGCAATAGTGTTTTCTACAAATCTTGCTTGAGCAAATAGGAACCACCCTTTATCGGTCTCTTGATTTCGACTTCTAAATCTTAGTCGTAAACGGTGTGAGAAGGACTGATCTAATGTTGGGTTACCCGTTCTTAGCTGTAAAGGATTGGATTGATCAATCACACTTTGTAGCTCCCAGACTGAGGGGGCATCCACATCGGTATCATAATCGAACTCCAGATTGGTATTATCGGAGAATTTATAATCAAACCTGAAAGTGGGTAAAAAGCTTTCGAAGGTTCTTTCAAGATCAAATGGTGCAGGGAAGAACTGTTGATTTTCCAGGCTGGCATTCTGGTATTCACCTTCTACCTGAACGGTCACTTTTTCTTTTCTATACTGATAGCCTATTTCAGTCTCATGTCTCAAATAGCGGCTTTCAAAGGTGTTACTTAATGCAGTATCTAATTCCAGCTCCACATCTCCAATGTCTTCTCCAAGAATGTCAAAAGTCAATTGATCACTATCATTAGTTCGGTTACCTACCTCATACTCAAGTTCCAGCTGCCCATTCTTTCCTAAAGGTTCGGTATAGGAAAAACCAGTCTCCCAGGCAAGACCTGTCCTGTCCCTAGTGATCCTTTGATTGATAAGTTCAGTCTTTTCTTCAGGTTGGAAGAAAGTGTTTTCAGCTCGCCTTAATGCTAAATCTTCATTTCTTGAATTACCCATATAGGCCCTTAGGCTCAGGCTCCTTCCAGGTTTCTTAAACTTGTGTCCGTAATAGATGAAATTGTTTATGTCGTAATCATCATTGTCAGCAGTTCGAACATTTTCAGTTTCGTTTAGCGGTCCATCCAAATTGATGGATTCACCTATGAAAGCTGAGTTCTCTTTGTCAAAAGCCGCAGAAAGTCTCGGTCGGTATACTATTCTATTCCTCTCATCAATCTGATATTCGAGCCTGAGGTTAAATCGATGTTCTTGATTTTTCCTGTTGCTCAAACTTCTTTCCGAGTATGTTTGTCCATCCTCTTCGGAGGTAACATAGTCTCGGAAAACATTTCTGATCTCTTCATTATCTCTTTGTCTGAAAAGATAGTTGGCTGTGAACTTAACTTTCTCCCCAAGTTGATCAGTGTAGTTCAACCCAAGAATATTGGTGTCAATTATTCCATTCTGTGGCCGTGTATTCCTCTGCACATTAGGATCACTGGAGTAATTCAATAAGTTGATGTTATTGCTCAGCCCGGTAAAAGTTAGCCTCTGGTCTTCATCGAAAGCATTGATACTTGCTCCGGCGAGATATCGATTGTCTGTTCCATAACCTGCACTCATTCTCCCGAATTGACCTTTTCGTCTGTTCGGTTTGGTGATGATATTGATTGTTTTTACTCGCTCACCATCATCGAATCCACTGAGCTGAGATTTCTCGCTTAGCTGATCAAATATTTCTATGCTCTGTATGACTTCAGCAGGAATGTTTTGGAGTGCTGTGGTGACATCATTGCCAAAGAAAGGCTTCCCATCAACCAGAATCTGAGTAACCGCCTCTCCTTGAGCCTGCAATGCCCCATCCTCAGAAATAACTCCTGGGAGTTTCTCAATCAGGCTTTGAGCACTGGCATCTCGCATGGTCTTGAAGGCATCAGCGTTGTACATGGTCGTATCGCTTTTCTGCTTTCCTCTGGATCGCCTGGCAGTTACCATTACTTCGCCTAGGTCAGTCGCCTCCTCCATAATTGTGAGCACACCAACATTCACATCTTCCCGAACTTCTAGTGATCTATATAAATCACGATACCCAACGAATTTTACCTGAAGGATATAATCCCCAAGCTTCACATCCTTAATCTCGAAATTGCCATCCAGGTCACTAATCATTCCATTCCGTTGACTCGAGTCAGCGGAATTTAAAAGTAGGATGGTTGCATTTGGGATACTTTCATCGCGGCCTCCATCACGAACGCTTCCTTTGATAGAGTAGGTTTGGGCATAGGTTGCCAGTGCAACAACAACTAAAATAAGGGTAGCTATAGTCTTCCTCATCCTTTTCTTTCACAGCCTCTGGGTTTCGGCTTAATAGGTTTAGTCATTACAAAATTAACCAATGTCGAGTGCTCCGTATTGTAGGATGTGTTCAGTGGTAGTAATGAGACTTGAGCCGTTACCGCTTATCAAATGCCTAAGTTTCTTTTATGATTTAGAGGAATTAATGACAGCTCATGTCAACCTTTATGTTAATTTTATAAACATACTTGTGTTTATTAAAGTAACATTGTTACTTAGGTAAAAATCAAAGGAATAGACATGGAAAAGCAGGAAACTATCAGTATTGAAACCAAGAAACTGGCGTCAGGAAATTGCCAGGTGAAATTTTTTGTAGAAAATGGACCTAAAGATCAATACGGCTATTTATTGATGTCGGAGCCAAAACCTGTTGGTATAATCATCGAAGAAATAAAGGCGAAGATGGAAAAAAGGAGAGTGGCTGAAAGACAAATCGACCCCTTCTTTCCCGTTAGTCCACAATCTGAGGACAAGAACTTTTACCTCTTCTCGGCATGAGTTTTCTTTCTTCAAATCTTCGTTTCCTGAGGAAAAATAAGCAGATCACGCAGTCGGAACTTGCAAGCGAATTGTCTATTCAAAGAACCATGATTTCTGCCTATGAGGACGGCCGTTCAGAGCCTAAGATAGGAACGCTGAAAAAATTGGGTGAAATATTTGAAGTAGGGGTGGAGGAATTGCTTTTCCATGACATAGAGAAAAAGGGTAGGCAGGCCACCCAGAAAAGGAAGTTGAACATTCTCACCATTGCTACCGACGAAACTGATAAAGAGAATATTCTTTTGGTTGGTCAGAAAGCCTCAGCGGGTTACCTGAATGGATTTGCTGATCAAGAGTATATGGAGGGGCTTGAGCAATTTCATTTACCCAACCTTTCTACCAATGCAAGCTATAGAGCGTTCGAGCTAGCTGGAGACTCCATGCTTCCGCTCATTCCTGGTACCATTGTCATCGGCGCCTATGTGGATCAATTGACAAGCATAAAGTCAGGAAGAACCTATGTTTTGGTCACACAAACTGAGGGTGTGGTATATAAGAGGGTTTTTAACTATTTGGCTGAGAACGGAAAATTATTCCTGGTCTCAGACAATGATCATTACAAACCGTATGAAGTTAAGGCTGAGGACGTTTTGGAGGTTTGGGAGGCCAAGGCATTCATTAGTACAGATTTCCCAAATCCTGGTGATAAAAAATCTCCTCTAACTCTGGAAGATCTTGGAAATATGATCAAGGATATTCAATCTGATTTAAAGCGGTTGAAGAGTTAATCTACCCTTCCCAAAGAGATTTGAGTATTGGAGTTGTTGGCAGGCACATAGAATTGCCCACTGAGGTTGTTTTGATTGATCCCTTGAAATTCCATCTCTCCAGAAATACCCATAAGAGAGTTATAATAATCCAAATACAGCACGCCTTCTTCCCAGAAGCCGCTGCCAGAGCCTACTTCGGTATCAAAGAGATTGTATTCAATAAAAGCGACATCGTCTCCAACTTGATCCATTCTGAGAAATGAAACTACTTCTCCGTTCAAACTGAGGCTCCATCCACCAGTCATATCAACTGTGAAATACTCTTCTTCCTGTTGAGGCGGTGTTGGATTAATGGGTTGATTGGATTCTGATGAACCTGAATTGTCAAGAACATCTGAACTTTGATTTTCCTCCTGGTCAAGAAGAATTTGTTCAGAACCCTGATTTCCACCATTGGTATCTATTTCATCATCTGGAATGAGCAGGGCTATGAAAATCAGAAAAACAATACCACCCAGAAACCAGGCAATATTCCGGGCAATACCGCTATTTTGTTTTTTTACCGGTGCTGTCCTCGGCATTTGAGGTCTCGGTTTGATAGGTGATGGATCGGCCTTCTTTTTAGGAATAAACTTGGC
>CAZLUY010000278.1:0-6397 GCA_964562785.1 uncultured Limnohabitans sp.
TATTTTTCTTTCCAAACTTTCCCATAATTAACTACCTATTTTATCTGGTTCTGCAATTGAAATCGCCATTGGGATTCCTTCTTTACCTCTGTCCTGAAGAGCCTTCTCTGCTTCATCCTTACCAGTAAGAGCTCTGTACTCATCAGTACTCATATTCACTCTCTCAGCGTAGATGTCGAAATAACCTTTTTTCACCAGGTCAAAAACCTCCAAGTACTTCTCGTAGCTCGTACCACGGTTAGTCTTGATAGATACTACAGCCTCTTTTGGATTGTCAGAAGATTCTGGATCCTTTCTGGAAGCTGCTTTTAGAGAAGCAGGAAGTCCATTGTAAAGAGGAAGGGTCTCTTCGTCAGGAATCGCAAAATTCAAAACGAATTCTTTCACTTCCTGATCAAGACCATCAGAAGTCTCACGATAATCTCCTTCTACAAGAAGATCATCATTTGCATTGATCAGAATGGTGAAGATATTTCTCTCATTCTTGTCAATTTCTGGTGGTGGTTGATTAGGATCAATCTTTGGAGGAAGGATATTCAAGATACCCTTATCAGATGCGATGGTCGTTGTGACGAGAAAGAAGATCAGGAGCAGGAATGCAATGTCTGCCATCGACCCTGCGTTGACCTCCTGACTCATTCTATTTTTCTTTCTAGCCATATTATTTTATCGCTTTATTGATTTCAGTCAACACAATACCTACCAAAGCAGTAATTGCTAGGAAGTAAGTGGTAAATAATACTCCACCTACCACTTGGGCAAGCATTGGCGTCATATTGAAAGGCTCTGCCTCAAACTTTGGCAATACCTCGCTACTCGCCATGGAATAGGAAACAAAGAAAATCAATGCTATTCCAACGATACCCACGCCAGTCTTTAAAAGCCCCTTAGGGTTGTCCAAAGACTTGAACAAAGGCATCAAGATACCAACGGCCGCTCCGACAATAATCAGAATGTAAGAACCGTATAATAAAATGTCATAAGTATCCATAATGTATTTCTTTGGGGTTAATAAATGATAATGAAACTAAAGTGTGCCTGGCTTATTTACCAGTCAACTTATGCTTCACCAAGATGTCTACCAAAGAGATAGAAGCATCTTCCATGTCATTAACCAAAGAGTCGATCTTAGCCACACAATAGTTGTAGAACAACTGAAGGATAATCGCTACGATCAAACCAGCTACAGTAGTCAAAAGGGCGATTTTAATACCACCTGCTACAAGAGATGGAGAGATATCACCAGCTGCTTCGATTGAGTCGAATGCACCGATCATACCAATTACTGTACCCATGAATCCAAGCATTGGAGCTAGAGAGATGAAAAGAGAAATCCATACAAGACCTTTCTCTAGTCTACCCATTTCTACTGATCCGTAAGCGATGATAGACTTTTCTACCATTTCGATACCTTCAGAATATCTCATCAATCCCTGCGTAAAGATTGAAGCAACAGGACCCTTAGTTCCTTTTGTTACATCCTTAGCAGCTTCTACACCACCAGAAGCAAGTGCATCTTCAACTTTTAGAAGAAGCTTCTTAGTGTTAGTAGTAGAAAGGTTCAAAGTGATGATTCTCTCAAGTGCCACAGCAAGACCCAAGATCAAACAGATCAATACTGGAGTCATAAATACCGGGTCACCCTCGATGAATTTTTCTTTCACCACTTGGTGGAAGCTTTGCTCCTCTGCAACGATCTCATCGTCTACAATAGTGGGTGATTGTACTGGCTCTTCTACAGGAGCTGCAGCTTCTTCCATGGCAGTTGTGTCAGCTGCGTCTTCTTCTTGTGCGTTAGCGAAAGCAGGTACAAACAAGATTCCTGCAAGCATGAACAAAGCGATTAACTTTCTCATAATTTAAGATTTAAATAGACTTTAAATAAAGGTTAAATGGTTTCTACAATAAAATCGAGCGTTAAAGTTATCATTTTTTAGATTCAAAAAACAAAGACACCCTTCAGATTTTTGGGAAAATTGGGTCTTTAAAAAATCAAAAGGCAAAGTTTTTACACGAATGGAGAACAATCCGGATTTAAATTCAAATGACCTTTGGCAAAAAGCAATGATACGAGCCTGTCTGAGGGTATAAACCATGCTTTAGGGAAAGATAGATGGGTTAAGGATTTTTAGTACTTCACAGGATTAAGAGCGAAAAATCTTCCAAGAACCCTGTAATAATAAACTGTTAGCTCCCCTATTTTGACTCATTAATTGATCAAAAAAAAAAAAGAGGATTCGCTACCCCAACTTAATTCTTTCGATAGTTCGTTGTTTTAACCCCTCACTCAAGCTGAGTATGGTCACTGGGATTGGCTTCGCCGATCCCTGAAGATTATCTTGTACAAAACAAACCTACCTCACTACGTTCGATTGTTTTTTGTTTTATCCCCTCACCCAAACTCCGTTTGGTTCGGCATAAAACAAAAAACCCTGACATTTCTGTCAGGGTTTGCTTCGCAGAGAGGAAGGGATTCGAACCCTCGAGGCGTTGCCGCCAACACGCTTTCCAGGCGTGCGCCTTAAACCACTCGGCCACCTCTCTAAATCATCCATTGGCCTTATTCCCAATGCGGATGCAAAGAAAATTATTTATCCTCCAGAAACCAAGAATTAAAGAAAAATAAGACGGAAATCTAAGCAGTCATTTCTCCGGCCAGTGGTAGTTTCAACCTTCTCTTGACCTCTTCCAGATCATTCTCTTGACCAAGAAGGAACATCAATTTAGTTACAGCTGCCTCGGTAGTCATATCCACTCCACTGATAACCCCCATATTAAGGAGCTCTTTGCTTGTCACATAGCGACCTTGAATTACCCGCCCCCCATTACATTGAGATACATTCAATATTATGAGTCCTTTCTTAATCCCATTCTCCAATGAATTCATAAACCAATCTTCATTGGGACTATTACCTGAACCGTAGGTTTCCAAAACCACCCCTTTAAGCCCCTTAATTGAAAAACAAGCATCCATAATATCCTCCGTAATTCCAGGAAATAGCTTAAGGACCATGACGTGATTATCAAGGACATTTTTTGTCTGAAGCTTCTTCCCAGCTTCATAAGGTCTTATGTAGGCGGTGTTATAATCTATCACGATACCCGCCTCAGCAAGAGCGGGATAGTTCTCGGATTCAAATGCATCGAAATGAAGACTCTGGACTTTCTTGGCTCGGTTACCACGAAGCAGCATATGATTAAAGAATACGCAAACTTCTGGAATAATGGGTCGGTCGTTAATTTTGGCCGTAGCGATCTCTAATGAGGTCACCAGATTCTCCCTAGCATCAGATCGCATTGCCGAAATAGGAAGTTGGGCGCCAGTGAAAATTACAGGCTTATTCAAGTCTTGAAGCATAAAACTCAACATGGATGCTGAATATGCCATAGTATCTGTACCATGTAGCACTACAAAGCCATCATAGCTGTCGTAATTCTCCTGGATTATATAGGCCATATCAGCCCATTGAACCGTAGTTACATTAGATGAGTCAATAGGCTCTGGGAAAGAAATAACCGTAATGGCCATGTTCATTGATTGGAGCACCGGAATTTTTTCCAGAATCTTCCCGAAGTTGAAAGGAACCAGTGCCCCGGAATCATCATAAGCCATCCCCAAAGTTCCTCCTGTATAAATGATGAGCACTGAAGAATCTGTGGAAGACATATCCCCAGTCTTCAAGCGGACAATTTTATAGTTCATTCGTTTATCCAATTCCTTTAGAATTCTAAGTGCAAATCTGCTTGCGATAATTAAAGTTCCCTATCAAATGCTTCAAATAATTTTAAAGCATTTTTCTTCGTCTCCTCAGCAATCTTCTCTTTTGGAACCTCAAGTAAATCTCCTATCCTTTCCGCAATTAAAGGTAAGTAGGCAGGGGTATTCCTTTTTCCACGATAAGGCACGGGAGCTAGATAAGGGGCATCCGTTTCTAAAACGAGACTCTCTATGCCCAAGTGAGGGATAACCTTGTCCAATCCCCCATTCTTAAAGGTGGAAACTCCTCCAATACCCAGAAAAAATCCCATATCAATAATTTGCTGGGCTTGTTCCAGATTTCCTGTAAAGCAGTGAAAAATACCAGAAAGCTTTTCATCATTTTCTTCCCTGACCAAAGCAATGGTTTCATCAATTGACTCACGGCAATGAAGTACAATTGGTAAGTCTAATTCCTTAGCCCAGGAGATTTGAGTTCTTAGAGCTTTTTCTTGCTGGGGAATAGTGCTTTTGTCCCAATAAAAATCGAGTCCGATTTCACCGACCGCTGCAAACCTATGCTTGTCGAACCATCCCCTCATCTCGTTCAATAAATCCTCGAAGCCTTCTTTAACATCACATGGATGTAGTCCCATCATAGGAATGCAAACTCCAGGATAATCCTTCTCCATCTGAAGCATGGAAGGAATTGATTCTAAATCAATATTCGGCATATACACTCTCTCCACTTGGCTTTCATGAATTTCCTTCATAACCGATTCTCTGTCATGATCAAACTTCCTGGAATAAATGTGAGCGTGGGTATCTATATAACTCATGGGTAGGTCCTCGATTTCCAATCAATTTTGGATGGCCAAAAATAATAAAGGAAGCTAATTAGGGCTGAAAACAATTGATAAAAATCGAATAAAAGCAAGTAAGCCAAGCGGACTTTTTTCCCGGCTCTGGAAGCAAAAGAAATCATAAAAATGCTTTGCATTAGCACTTTCAAAACCCATAAGGGAACTCCAAAAAACGGGTCGATCCAGATCAAGGCGAAAACCGCGGGGTAAAAAAGAAACTCCAACCCGAGCAAAACCTGACAGTACCATGGCAGGGTCACTACTCCAGAAATCCATCTTTTCCTTTGCCTCAGAAATTCCTTCCAGGTTTCCTCTGCCTTAGTCTCCGCCAACACCTCAGGTGATACTTGTTGAGAAATTTGACCTCCTTTCTTAATGATGGCCCTGCTCAAAGCAAGGTCTTCAGTCAGTGAATCTGGAAGATTTTCAAAGCCTCCGACCCTTTGCAAGGAAGTCCGCCTTACCATCATATTATTACCTAGGCCGGTTAAACCCAGATTGAGATCATTGATCACCTTCACGATTCCTAAAGTATGCCACCAATCCACTTCCTGAAACTTTCCGAATGCGGTTTCGCTCATTACTTGGGTCACCCCAAGGAGCATATCCATTTTTTCGGAAAAAGAATGTACGCCTTCATAAATCCAGCTTTTTGGAACTACACAATCTGCGTCAGTCAAGAAGAAGATTTCTCCTTTCGCTTTTGAGGTCAGAATGCTCAATGCATTTGCTTTACCATTTCTATGGTATTTCCGAACTTCCTCTGGCTTTATTGGAACAAAAAACCGATTAGGCTCTTTAGCACACCAATCCCTTAGAATAGTAGCGGTGGAATCCTCACTATGATCATCCGCCATCCAGAAATCAATCATATCATTAGGATAGTCCAACTCTCCCAAAGACTGGAGTAAATCTGGTAAATGGAACTCTTCATTCCTGGATGTTACGATTACAGAAACTTGTTTAAGACTCCTAGACTTGGAGGAATGATCTTTCCAAAAATAATGTAGGAGTATAGTGAGGGCTAGAAACTGGAAAAAGACATGAAGGGAGAATCCTACAATAAAAAAAATCATATGGATGAGGAGTGCAGGTCAGCGAATATAAGGAATTCAAGAAAATCGGGTAGAACCTTGGGTAGTATATCCCTTGTCTTTTGCTGATCATGATAAAGAACTATGGATCCTGGGCTACACCAATGTCTGGTTTTACTTTTTACCTGTTCAGGATTTATCCTTTGCTGATAATCCCCGGACAAAACATCCCACATGACCAAATCAAAAACCTTTGTCAACTCTTTGGCCTGACTCGAAGTAATTAGTCCATAAGGAGGTCTGAATACCTTAGGAGTCACTCCCAAAACTTCTTCTGTGATTCTGGTGCTAAGCTGGACATTTTGAAGGTATTCAGATTTGGAGGTTTTCCAGCCATTCAAATGATTAAAGGTATGGTTTCCAATGGAATGACCCTCTTCCAAAACTCGCCTGGCTAGGCCTGGATTTTTCCGGATATTATCCCCCACCATGAAAAAAGTCGCTTTCATGGATTTTTCTGCAAGGGCGTCCAAAACATAATCAGTCGCTCCTGGCACCGGTCCATCATCAAATGTTAAATACACTTTTCTGGAACCATCATCATAACGCCATTTCCGTTTAGGGTAAAGCCTTTGAATCCAGGAAGGGACATGATGCCAGGTCATTGCTTATTCAACTTTTACACTCAGCAAGGTCAGATCATCTCTGAGAGGAACATCTCCGGTGAAATCTTTGATCTCCTGGATGAAACTCTGATGAAACTTCTTGGGCTCCGAACTTGATAAACTAGACACCAAAGATTT
>CAZLUY010000279.1:0-3885 GCA_964562785.1 uncultured Limnohabitans sp.
AGTAATCAATGTTGGAGCTGAATACCTCGGGGATTATCACAGAGAAACAGTGTATAAGCAGACCGAGAAAATCTATGACACTTGTTTGGAGATTTTTGACAAATCAGACAAAGAAAAAATACCGGTACAACAGGCCGCAATGGAAGTCGCCCAGGAAAGGATCAATGCCATAGGGAGAGTCAAACTTTCATTCTAAGCCAAAATCAACATGCAAAACCACTGAACTTCAGTGGTTTTTTTAACATCTGACACTAAATGCTTTCGGCGAAGATTTAAGTATATTTGCCATTCGCTTTTCAGACCATGCTAAATAGAAGAATTTTACGCGTCAAAGCCTTTCAGACCTTATATGCCTATGAGCAATGTAAAGGCTCTAATCTCAATCTGGCAAAGGATTTTATCTTGGAATCTTTTCTTCCTGATTTGAATAGTATGGAAGTTCAGGACAAGAACCTTCTTGATGCCCAAGCAAAAGCAGCAATCGACCTACTCGATGAAAATGTTAAATCGGAAGGTGCTCTTAAAAATAGCTCTGAAGATGAGAGAGTTAATGAGACAGTAAAAAAAGCTCTCAAGCAGTACCATAAGGCGAACAAGGCTGACCGAGAATTCTTGGTGAAAAATATGGTTTCAGCTGCCGAGAGAATCCCTCAATTATATTTGACGGCCATTGAACTCTTGATTTCTTTTTCAGATCATGTGAAAAGCGAGCATCAGAAAAAATTAAGACTGGCTGATTCAAGCGCTCCTATAGTTTCAGAGTCTGAATTGAATTTAGCACAAAACAAGATCCTTCTAAAGATTAGAAATTCCGTTTCTTATCAGGCAGCATTAGGGAGGCATCATGTGGATATTTCTGATTTGGAGCTTGAAATCAAAGAATGGTTTAGAGAGTATGTGAAGCCTTCTGAAGAATATCAGGATTATCTGAAAGTGACAAACCCAGACATCGAAGCTGATCAAGCTGCAGCAGAGAGTTTACTAAAGAAAATCATTTTCAAAAATGATGTTATCCTTACCTATTTCACTGAAAAGGACATAAACTGGACTGAAAACAAATCCATCGTGAGAAGCCTTGCTACAAAGGTTCTGAAGAATGCGTTGGAGTCGGATTCAGAAGATTTTGCCTTACTTCCAGAGCTTGCAATTAATTGGGAAGAGGACAGGGAGTTTTTCCAGAACATCTTCAACTTCACTCTTCAGGAGTCAGAAGATAGCAAGGAGATAATCTCACAAAAAACTAAGAACTGGGATATCGATCGCCTGGCTTTTACCGATAAGGTAATTATTTCTATGGCCTTAGCCGAGATGAAACACTTTCCAAGTATTCCTGTAAAAGTGAGTATCAATGAGTACATTGATATTTCAAAAACCTACAGTACTCCAAAGAGCAAGCAATTCGTAAACGGCCTTCTAGATGTTATTTCAAAAGAACTAACAGAAAAAGGAGAAATACGTAAGAGTGGTAGAGGACTTTTAGATAATAAATAATAATAGCCATGAGTAAAAGCAGCAATTCATTCGTAGCATTCCTTGTTGGAGCCGGCGTAGGCGCGGCATTAGGCGTGCTTTTTGCTCCCGATTCTGGGAATAACACAAGAGACAGATTATCCTTCAGATTATCTAAGTACAAGAAAGAACTAGAGGACCTAATCGGAGACCTTGTAGATGAGAAAGAAATTCACCTTAACGAAGCTAAGACTGAAGGAAAGCGTGTGATTTCAGAAGCCAAAAGCAAAGCAGAAAATCTGCTAAGCGATGTAAATAAACTTATTGAGCAAATCAATAAAGATCCGAATTAACAGCTTATCAAATATTGCTTGTCAAAAAAGGCAGGCTTTGTTTTATTCGCATTCAATAAAATAAAGACAACCAAAGAATACCATTATGAAACTTCGAATTTTGAGCGTATTGGCTCTTACAGCGATAATTGGATTCACTTCTTGCGAAAGTGATCAGGAAGCCAAGATTAAAGCTTTGGAAGAAAAGATTGCAGCTCTTGAAACTTCTTCTCCAAGCGCAGTGACTCCTGTAAACGTACAGGCTACTCAAGCTGCAGATCCTTCATCTCTTGGCCAATTCGAATTTGCTGAAATGGAGCATAATTTCGGAACCATTCGTGAAGGTGAAGTAGTTGAGCATATCTTCAACTTTACTAACAATGGACAGGCTCCACTTGTAATTTCTAACATCACTGCATCTTGTGGATGTACAAGCCCTGACTGGACCAAGACTCCTGTTAATCCAGGAGAAGAAGGTTTTGTGAAGGTTGTATTCAACTCAAGAGCCAAGTCTGGTTCACAAGCTCCTACGGTTACTATTCAAGCTAACACCAATCCAACAGTTACTCGTCTAAGAATGAGAGGGTCTGTTACTCCTAAGCTAGGTGGTGGTGCAAGCGCTCCAGTAGGCCCAGTTAAGAAGTAAGAGCATGTTTGAATATATTCTAGCTCAGGCTCCAGCCGGTGGAGGTGGAGGTATCCTGGGCCAGGTTTTCCTTTTTGGTTCTATCATTCTGATCATGTATTTCTTCATGATCAGACCTCAGCAGAAGAAGCAAAAGGAAACAAAGAAATTTATCGAAGAGATAAAAAAAGGAGATCAGATCGTTACGATTGGAGGACTTCACGGAAAAGTTTCTACCGTGGACGGGGATGTGGTCACTGTAGAACTCGATAGGGGTCTTAAAGTAAAAATCGAAAAATCTGCTATCTCACTTGATTTCTCTAAAAAGACAGCAACGAAATAATTGAATTTTGCCGGATACTAAAAAATCCTCTCCAAGGATTTCTCCTAAGAAACTCTCTAACATCAAAGTGGTAGTTCTGTGCATCGTCACAGCTACCACTTTTTGGATTTTAAACGCCCTTAATAAATCCGATTACAATACCATAGTAGACTTTCCAATTGAGTTTACTTATGACCAAGAGGAATTTGTTCCTGTTGGAAACTTGCCCGAAAGATTACAGATAGAAATCAACGGTAACGGCTGGGATCTTCTACGTAAATATTTCCAGGTAAATGAAAGTCCATTCGTCATTGATCTCACCTCACCCTCAAAAGATCAGTTCTTAGCAACAGCAGATTTAAAAAGACCATTAGCCGAATTTATTTCACCGACCGAGTTGGTCTCTATCCTGGAGGACAGTGTCTTTTTCCAGATTGATCCGATCACGACACTGAGTCTTAAGCCAACCCTAGACTCCTCGTCATACGAACTTGCGGACAACCATAAGATTATTGGAGATGTGACCTTCACGCCTTCAGAGATACTTCTCAAGGGAGCCAAATCTGTTTTGGAGAGTTTTGATGGAGAATTCCCAATTCGATTGGACGAGGATGATGTAGCGGAAAAAGTGTCTAAAAAAGTCCTCGTTCAAATTCCAGCTTATCTTGAAAATGTGGTTACCTCTGAGGATGAAAGTATCCTTGTTTCTTTTGACGTGGTCTCATTCCTTGAGGGTAATCAAAAGCTGACTTCCGTTAAAAGAAACTTCCCAAATTCTGTTTCTCTGGAAAATGAAGAGGCCCCAATTTTATTCTACTATTTGGTTGACTCCAGGGAAATTGAACCTTTCCAGGAGATCGAATTTGAGGCAATCATTGATTATTTTTCCACAAATCTTGAAGACTCTACAATTCAAATCAAGGTGAACCCCATTCCCGAATACATGGAAATCTTGAGAGTGGAACCATCAAGATTGAAAATTAAGTATGACTAATCCCGGTCCAAAAAAGGTAGGCATCACTGGAGGAATCGGCTCGGGAAAGACTACTGCCACAAAAGTCTTCAGACTTCTTGGTATCCCTGTCTACTACGCGGACGAGAGAGCGAAACATCTTATGTCTACAGATCGGACCTTAATCGCTCAAATCAAAGAGAAT
>CAZLUY010000280.1:0-6705 GCA_964562785.1 uncultured Limnohabitans sp.
ATGGCGCTTTTAACCGCACCTTTTGGAACAAGGGCATTCCTTTAAATTCTATGGTTTCATCTTTCAGAATCATGAGCCAAGGATAAGCATTCCTCCAATCTAAGACTTTCTGAAAAAGTCCAAATTATAGTTTGGCTCCAAATGCCTCTCTTGCCTGTTCCCTATACTTTCTGCCTATGGGTATTTCATGCTTTGCAATGCTCAAGTGTGAATAGCTCATCTTGCTGATTTTAGAGGAGCTTACTGCAAAGGATTTATGGACTCTAGTGAGACTAGCTGTTGGGAAATCATCCAGGAATTGCTGCAGACCAGATTTGATCACAATGGATTGGGAGGTTGTAAAAAGCTTGAGGTAATTGCCTAGAGATTCCAGATATAGAATTTCATCTGGATATATCTGATAATGTGAGCCCGAATCTTTCAGAGTGATGGGTTCTACTGGACTTTCAGATTGGGTTTCATTTGGAGCCATCCTTGAAACGGCCTTATTCACAGCCTTAAGGAATCTTGGGAACGCAATAGGTTTCAGTAGATAATCCAGGACATCATAGTCATAGCTTTCCAATGCGAACTCTGAATAGGCCGTGCTGAAAATAATTAGTGGTGGATTATGGAGACTTTGGACAAATTCTATCCCGGTCATTTCAGGCATATTGATATCCAGAAAAACCAATTGCACCTGGTTAGAATTGAGGAAGGAGATCGCTTCAACAGGACTTCGAAATGTTCTCAGCAAATTCAGATCAGGAGTCTTACTTGCGAATTTTTCAATAATCCTAAGAGCCGAAGGTTCGTCATCTACTGCTATGCATGTTATCCCAGCTGGATCCATAGATTCAATTTATAAAAAGCCTTTTCATCCTTGATATCCAAGATGTGATTTCCTGGATAACTCAGTTCAAGAATCTTCTTGGTCTTTTCATTTCCGCCATCTTTGTTCACTCGTTGAGCATGATTTGTATTGTCCACTTGCAAGCTGAGCTCTGTTCCTTTTTGACTTAGTCGAATAAGGATGGAAGATGATTCATCGAATTTATATCCATGATGAAATGCATTCTCAATAAAGTTCAAAAGGATCATCGGGCGGATTTTTAGCTCCGGGTTTTCCACTTCGAATGCGGTAGAAAGATTGAGATCTTCCGCATCAAATCTTTCCTTCTGTAAACCAATAAAGCTTTGAATAGCTTCAATTTCTTTACCGAGGCTGACGGTGTCATTGTTGGAATAATCTATGGTGTACCTAAGCGTTTTGGTCAGGTTGAGAATAGAGTTTTGCATCCGCTCATTCCCTTCATCCACGGCTATTTCATAGATGTTATTCACAGTATTGAAGAGGAAGTGTGGGTTAAGCTGTCTCTGTAGTGCCTGATAGGACTGCTGAGTTTGATGGAGACTTTTCAGATTGTTGAATTCTGCAATCCAGTTTCTTGCGGATTTAAGGACCCACCCAACCAAGAGCAGGCTAAAGTAAATTCCCAGGATTGCGAAAAAGTCATAGTCCCAAACCAAGCGAAAGCCTTCTTCAGCAGAATCTGAAAGTAGAAGAAAGTATCCTTTGGATACCAAATAATCCAAAGTCAGAAACCCTCCTAGCCAGAAGGGAGCAGTGAGTACCTCCTTTTTGGTGATGCTCAATTTTTCTCCTAAGAAATAGAGAACCACAATGAGGAATCCTCCTCGGATGACACTAAGAATGATATACCATCCAAGCTGCTTGTCATTCGTGGTAACGACATAACCTAGGTCTTTGTATCCATCCACAAACCAGGAGAATAGCTGGATCCGATCTTGAAGCCAGAAGATCCAAGCGATGAAGGCGCATGCCCAGAAGATGATGTGAAATAGTTTTTCCTTAGAACTCATGGTTCGAAAGTACTAAGAGGAATGAGACTCTAATAGCCTTGAGGACGAACGACCGTAGTAATTGCATAAACGACCGAATAGCGAATAAATGGTCGTTTATACTCGTTTTGGGTCGTTTGAATAGTAATTGTGTTGTATAGATTCAAGGATTTGACCCTCGGTTTAAGCGCTCTAAGATTGAGGAAAATTAAATCGAAAATCATGAAAGCGAATTACAAAAAACTTATTTGGTTAATCCCAATTCTAATCTTGATTGAAAGTGTTAGGCCAGCTACTTCCTTCAGTCAGTTTATTTATTTTCTTATTGAAGGCCTAATGACCTCAATCACAATTTGCGGAATAGTTTGGCTGGTTTGGAACCGAAAATTAAAGTCTGTTAGTGCAAAGTGGATAGGGATTGCTATACTTATTTCCGCGGTTCTCACTCAAATAACCAGGATTATTTGGCTGTGTATTAGAGGGGGACATGGAGTTAAGTTTGAGTATTTCATCAGGCCGGATCTGATGGAGCCTACCATTCAGCATTTCGCTGGGAGCATTAGTGCAGCTTTGGTGGTAGTATTTCTTATTTGGCTTTTCAGGTTACCCAAAAAGCAAATGATCCGTATTGGTGGAGGCGTAGCCGGCCTGGTTCTAGTCGTTGCGCTTACTTTCAATTGGTATGTCAACCGTGACCTGAGCTCGGATGAGATTTACTTCCAGTATGAGATATCCGATCTCGATGGTGTACGGGATTTAGCTCGGGAAAAAGGGAAGACTCTTTATGTGGATTTTTGGCATTCGGGATGCAAACCATGCATAGAGCAGTTTATGGTTCATGAGGATTTCAGCTCTCAAGTGGATAAAGAAAATGTTCATTTCCTATTCGTTGGAGCAGATATGGCAATGCCCGGTGAGAAGCAAAGACAAAGACTTATCGTAGAAAAGTATAACCTAAGAGGTACCCACACCTTTGTTTCCAGGGATGGTTTCTCGGAGATTCTTGAAGAGGCTGGCTACAGAGATAGTGAATACGGTGCCAAGGCTTTTCCTCATTACATGATTATTGACGAGAAAGGGGAGGTTAAAGAAATCAAAGCAAAACGGCCTTCGAATGAAATGGCGCAAATGCTTAATGAGATGGAGGCTGAGTAAAATGGGCTTGGATTGAAAGGAATGGTCAGTTTTGCAGTTTTTCCTAAAACCGATTTCGGATTTGGTATTTTTTGCAGCAAGCTGACCTTCTTTTTACCTCATATTGAGGTATGAAAAAGTATCTCTCCTTCCTCTTATTTCTTTTGTTGATGGCTTGTGCTTCTCCTGAGGAGCCAACCAAATTCAATTTGGCTGATATAGCCAGTGACCCTGAGTTATCGAAAATCCAAGGGCAATATTTTGTTGATCTGCAGCATGATGTTATTTCTATATCGCCTGGTGGTTTTGAAGAATTCGATACCACCTATTTGGTAGAAGATTATTTTGTTGGCGTATCTATAGTTAATAATCAAGTGGTTTTTCGATTTCAGGACACTGGAAGATATGTTCTACCAGAATTGAAATACAATGTTCAACGAGCAGAAGAATCTAAGTTTTACAGGTTTATCGATTTGCATCTGAGACTGATGACCACAAATGAATACCGAATGAAATCAACGCCTAATCAAGTAACGGGTCCCGCCTTTAGGATTTTTTGGAATGATGGTGCTTTTAATAATTCCGACGGTGAAATTCTTAGTCTATTTTTGCGAAGTCAGGATCCGGATAGTCTTTACAACATCCATTTAAATGGGATTCGGGAGAGGTGATTTCCCGTAGGTAGAATCTAATTTTTCATAAGAGGAATTACTGGGTCTTCTTTAAGGTATCCCAAACTCTGAAGGAATTCATCAGCCTCTCGAACCGTCTCCTTGTAGAACTCAAAATTCCCATAATTGAAGAAACCGTGACCTTGATTCTCATACAATTTGAGATCGCATCGACTCCCAACTTTTTCCATCACCGTCTTATAATATTGAGCCGTCTCCACAGGGATTAATTGATCCTTTGTTCCAAGAAAAAGAATCGTTGGAGGTGCACCTTCCCGAATATTGTGGAGAGGAGAAAAATCAGGGTATTCTTCGCCTATACGTTCAAATCCATATCCTCCAGGACCATTATCAATGACCGGATTGAAAAGAACCAGAGCATTGGGAATTGAGCTTATTTCCAGATCATCAGTCGGCTCATTGTAATCTTCAATCAACGCTATGGCAGCTGCCAGGTGCCCGCCAGCAGAGCCTCCTGAGCCAATGATTTTATTAGGATCTATGGCGAAATCTTCTGCTTTACCCCGAATGAATCGAATAGCTGATTTTGCATCCATAAGGGACTCGAAAGGGCTGGTTTTATGGATGCTAGCAATTCGGTAATCAACCAGGAAACAGGTCAGGCCTCTTTGTGAAAAGTACTCCGCATGTTTTCTAAAATGGTTTCTATCTCCACCGGTCCATCCACCTCCAAAAAAGAATACTATAGCTGGGTTTTGTTCGCCTTCTACCTTTTCAGGCTGATACACTTCCAGGTAGAGTTTCGTGGTGTCAATTTCCTTGTAAAGAAGTTTTTCCTGGCCTTTGGCCAAAGAGAATATGGCGAGGAAAATGACAGTACTAAGGAGGGTTTTCATAGCTCGATCAAATTATCAATTCCCGGATTCAACAGACGTTTGGTTCCCATAGAGCTCCTCCATTTTCTTATTTAGATCCTTGACTGCCTGCCTGGCATCCGGAGAGTCTCCATTCATTAAAATTAGATAGGCGATGGATTCCGTTTTATCAATTAAAGCATTGGCAAAAAATGTCCCAGCTGAACCAGCATGAGATGAATATCTATGACCTTCACGCTTAGAATCTCCCCAGCCTAAACCATAAACCGCACCGGCTTTGCCAGAATGCATCCGGGTATAGGTACTTGATCTTAAGACATTATCTTCTCCTTCTAACCCCTTCATATGAAGCTGAATATATTTCACGTAGTTAGGCATCGAAATACTAACATCACCGCCGGGTTCGATCCAATTCAAATTATAGTCGTCATCTGGAGGGCATGGATAAATTTCCCCATCGCCACTCCAATGCCCCCAAGGCTGTTCAGGATTTTCTTTGTTAGGCCATGAAAAAATTAGATCTAGGTCTAGCTCATCATTGAAGGTTTGGTTCATCAAATTCTCCCAAGTCTGGCCACTTGCTTCTTCCAACATTTGGGCGGCAATGGAATAGCCCGCATTTGAATAAGAGAAGCCGAGAGAGTCAGGAGAAATAGGATCCTGAGCTAAGGCGTATTTATTAAATTCTATGCGCTCTTCAGCCTTGGATGATTTTTCAATTTGAATGCCTGTAAACTCGGTATCGGACCAGAAATGCTGGATTTTCGCTTTATGGCTGAGTAGTTCTTCTAGACTAACTGACCAATAAGCTGGATGAATTTCGCTTTGCCACTCTGGAAATAGCTCAAGGAATTTGGTGTCCCAATCAATAAGACCTTCTTCAACTAGCAGTCCAGCAAGGAAGGAGGTCATTGATTTGGTGTTGGAACCAATATGAAATCGATCATCAATTTCAATTTTATCCTCTTTCCCGTATTGACGATAACCTAGAACAAACATTTCAGAAATTGAATCAGCTGACACCACGGCTATCGCCATCCCAGGGATATCATTTTCTAATCTTAGTTCATCCGCATATTCCTCAAGAGTCTGCGGCCTGGAACATGCAATCAGGGTAACAAGAACAAGTGGGTAAAGCCACTTTTTTATTTCAAGGCTATGGTGAAATTTGGGTTTCATCTCCCATATCGATCAAAGAACTCTTGTGTGTCCTTGATATCATCAAGATCCAGAATATAGCAAACTTCAGAAAGGTCTGAGAAGTCCAAGCCGCCAGCTTCTACGGCCTCGTTGTTGTATCGACCTTCTTTGCCATTATACTTGTTTCCGAGGTTCACTGCAAGTTGCCAGATTTCTATCAGTCTGGGATCTGATAGCTCATCTTTCCAATTACTGAATTCAGGGGTACGGAACCCAGGAGTGCCGTTACCAACCGCATTTCCATCCGGAATCTTGTGGTAATCCGCAGTGCTTTTCACATAAGCAAGGGCATCAGGGTCAGTCACCTCTTCATTCCAATTGCTATGTTGAACGACATGGATTTTATCCGCTATTTCTAAGTCAGGCATTTCTTGCTCAACGATTCGGATGACCCTTGCAGAAAAATCAGATTGACCGGCATCTGCGATCCAAATATGTCCCTTGTCGGCTAAGGTTTGCAAGACCAAAAGGGAAACTCTTTCAGCAGCTTTTTCAACATCCGCATGGGCGTCTGACCAGTTGTTTCCAAGCGCCAGTTCAAAAAGGGGATTAGGCGGAACATATAGGCCCTCCTGAATTCCATAGGTTCCAGCCACAGCATGAAAATTAACATTGGATAGCTTCTCGTCTGAGAGTAATGTGACCAAAGCAGCCAGGGTATGGATATCATCAACATCCGTTTTGCAGTCCATTTGAACCAATAAGAGATCCTTCTTTGGATTGAACTTCTTTTTAATTGTTTCAGGATTGGAAGCTTCGCTTGAACCAATGGCTGATAGAATAATGCACAGAGTAAGGAGGAGGAAATTCGATTTCATAGGTCTGGGATTTGAATCTACATATTGGCGCTTATTTACCTGACTTCCAAACCTTCAATTCAACCATTTTGAAGAGTATGAGCTCTTTTATTAAAAATCTAAACATTATTTACTTGACATTTGTGTATATAATAATATACTTTACAATTGTTAAGTAAATAAATTGATTATGAATATTCCCTCTATCGGAGAATTTGAAGAGCT
>CAZLUY010000281.1:0-3298 GCA_964562785.1 uncultured Limnohabitans sp.
CACGCTAATGCCTGGGTTGTTCTTCAAGAAGTTGCTTACGTACTGAGCAGAAGAGATGGAGTAGCCAAGTGGCTTGTCACTGTCAAATGCGAAGAATACACTAACATATCCATCGTCAACGGCTTTTCTCAAGTAGTCAACGGTCTCAACAATTTCCTCTGCAGGACAACCGTTCAAAGAAGCTGGTCCAGGAAGGAATGGGCAGTTATCCAAGTGATCCGGAATACCGTCACCATCTGAATCGACCGTAGTACCTCTAGAATCTACTCTTGCGCCATTTGGTGTATTTGGCTCCTGATCTAAGTAATCTGGAACACCATCAGCGTCAGAGTCATTCAGCATATCTTTAATACTATTGATTTGAGTCGCAAGCTCATCCTTAGTTACATAATTGTTTGGCTTGATATACCAGTCAGCATGCTCATCCTTACCTCCTAAGTAGAAGTTAAGTCCAAGAGTACCAGTCCACCAAGTACCATTAGCACCGAAGAATCCATTGTCCTGAGAAGGACGAATAACAGATGCTCCATCAAAGGCTACAGTTTGACGACCATTTAGGATAGTAGAAATGTCACCTACAATGGCAATACTTCTGCTGATTTTGATCTGTGGAGTAACCCCAATGATAATATTGTAAACATCGTCAGTAAAATCATTGAAAAGATTTTCTTCTGGATTAACAGTTCCAATACCACCACCAGCATGCATCAAAACATTAAATCTTCCAGAGAAAGTCTCGAAGTTCAATGCACGTCCAAGGTTAATTACACCTTGAAGATTCAATCTAGTGTACTTAGTGTCGAATGAAGGACTTTCTCCATCTACTTCAGAGAATGAACCCAATCCGTAATCCACCTTCATACCAAACTTTTCATTGAACATATATCTAACGCCGAAATCAACGTGTCCAAGATTCAATGTGGGTGATAGGTATCCAGGGGTCAAAGGTGCCATTGGCTTGTTAAATCCGCCATTGACCTCAATAGACCATCTGTCAAAATCTTTCTGAGCGTTAGCCCCAAAAGCTATGGCAGCCGCCATAATAGTTGAGAGTATTAGTTTTTTCATAACAAAAAATTTTTGTTCAAATTTTAAGCGTTGATTGATGTGAGTACAAATTTATAAACTTTTAACTTATTGCAAATCTAGGTGAATAATTTAATTCAAATCTTTTACCGCAAATTTTTCTTCTGATTATTCACGAATATTTCAAAATAATAACACATTTAATGCCAATATGAAAATATTATTTGAATTATTGGATACCGAAGGGGTGTCGGGGCATGAGGTGAAAATTAAAAATTTACTGCTGCAATATATTTCAGAACGAAAGGAGCAGTGGAATGTTTCTCCTGAGGTTTATTCAGGTGAAGATTTCCATGATTGTATCCTTTTAAAATTTGGAAGCCCACAGACAGCTGTTTTCGCTCATATAGATACGATTGGCTTTATGTCGCGTTATCAAAATGAGCTTGTTCCTGTGGGCGGACCTGAACTTGTTGAAGGCACGAAACTGAGTGGCGAAGATTCATTGGGGAAAATCAAATGCTCTCTGATTAATGAGGATGGTCATCTGACACATGACTTTCCAAGGAAAATTGATCGGGGTACACCTTTATCTTTTCAACAAAACATTCGAGTAACGGAAGATTTTATCCAGGCCGCATATTTAGATAATAGGTTAGGAGTATATAATGCGCTCAAACTTTGTGAAACTATCAAAGATGGCTGGGTGGTATTTAGTACTTATGAAGAACATGGTGGAGGAAGTATGCCTTTCCTTTTAAGGTTCATTCAAGAAACCGATCCCATAAAGCAAGCTCTCATCTCGGATATCACATGGGTGACGGATGGAGTTCGTCATCATGAGGGCGTTGCGATTTCTATTCGAGATAAATTTATTCCCCGGAAAGCGTTTGTGGATAAAATCCTCAAACTCGCTGAAGAGAGCGAGATTCCTTATCAAATTGAGGTGGAAGGAGCAGGTGGTAGCGATGGCCGTGAAGTTCAATTCTCGCCTTATGCTATAGATTGGTGCTTTATCGGGGCTCCAGAGGATAATGTTCATTCCCCAAATGAAAAGGTCTCGCTGAGGGACATAGAATCTATGATTCAAATGTATCAATACTTATTGCCTCGACTTTAATGACTATAATCCGAATCCATGATAAAGAATTTGAACCTCTTTACTCGGAAGGGGATATATCTGCAAGAGTCCAATCTCTAGGGTCAAGTATTTCAGCCAATTTCAAAGGAAAAGACACCTTATTAATAGGAGTGATGAATGGTGCTATGATTTTTATGGCGGACTTAATGAGAGAAATTTCAATTCCGATAGAAATAGGGACCATCAGAGCTTCCTCCTATGTCGGGCTAAAATCTTCCGGTAAAGTTGAGTTTTCAGGGCTGGAAAGATTAAATATCTCAGGGCGGCATGTTATTCTGGTAGAAGACATTGTAGATACTGGGAAGACTTTACATGACTTGACACAAATTATCAAGATGCATTCGCCTGCATCAGTTTCTATAGCAACTCTCTTATTTAAAAAGGAAGCTTTTGGTTTTACTTACCCGATAAATTATGTGGGTTTTGAAATTCCGAATAAATTTGTCGTCGGATATGGGCTGGACTACGATCAGCAAGGACGAAACCTTCCTGCGATTTACCAGCTGCATAACGATACACCTTAATTAACCAGGAATGTTAAACATTGTATTATTTGGTCCTCCGGGTGCGGGGAAAGGCACTCAAAGCGAAAAGCTAATTCAACACTATGGTTTGACTCATTTGTCAACAGGTGATTTATTTAGAAAACACCTAGGAGAAGGTACAGATCTTGGGAACCTTGCCAAGAAGTACATGAATGAAGGGAGACTGGTACCAGATGAGGTGGTGATAAAAATGGTAGAACAGAAAATCGCTGACACCACTGATTCTAAAGGGTTCATTTTTGATGGTTTCCCAAGAACCACGGCCCAAGCTGAGGCGCTAGATCAAATGTTGGCAAAGCATGATCTTTCTATTTCCGGCATGGTAGCCCTTGAAGTTGAAGAAGACATTCTTAGAGCTAGGATCAAAGAGAGAGGGAAAACCTCAAATCGTGTCGATGACCAAGATGATGGAAAGATTTCCACGCGGATTAAAGTATATCTAGATGAGACTTTGCCGGTGGCAGATTTTTATAAAGGTCAAGGTAAATTCCAAAGCATCAATGGAGTAGGAGAGATCGATCAGATCTTTGAATCAATTAAGTCTGTGGTAGATTCATTCTGATCCCGCAGATTTTCCTAATTTTGC
>CAZLUY010000282.1:0-10167 GCA_964562785.1 uncultured Limnohabitans sp.
CAGAATTTCTCCAGTCAGGATCTTGCGGGCGTGAATGCAAATGCTTCCGGAGGTGGAGGAAGAAGACGTTTTGGTAGACCGGGAGGTGGCAATAGTAATTTCTTTGTCGGAAATGATATTGGAATTATCAACACTAATTCCGTAGGGCTAAACTTCAGTGATAAATGGGGTTCCAAAGTGAATTTCACTGGAAGCTATTTCTTCAACAATACAGGAAATAGCTTAAATCAAATCACAAATAGGGAAACTGTTGTAAGTGAAGAGGTGAGACAACTGTATCAGGAGAACCTGATTAACACGGTTGATAATTATAATCACCGCTTTAATGGTCGATTAGAGGCTGATTTGAATGAACGAAACAGTATCATCGTAACGCCAAATATTTCCTTCCAGGATAATAGAACTTTCAGTGATCGGGATGCCTTGACCTTGGCGAGCACAGGAGATTCTCTAAGTGCCCTGCGATCGATTTCAAATGCCGAAACCATGGCATTCAACATCTCAAATAACATTACCTATAGGTATAAATTTGATAAGCGCGGAAGGACTCTTTCAACCGATATTAATACAACCTGGAATGAACGAGATGAAGTTTCTGACCTCCTAGCGGCGAGTAGGGATTTCAACCGTGAATTGGTAGATACTACTTTCCAGGAGACCAATTCTTTATCGGATGGATTTAATTACCGAGTTAATCTGAGATATACCGAGCCTCTGGGTGAGAAGAGTATCGGAACCTTCGAATATAGAATAGGAAACAATAAGACTTCTGCAGATCAAAAGACAAGGGCGCGAGGAAGGAATCAGGATTTCTTTGAACTAGACACAGCCTTGAGTAACGAATTTGAAAACCGATTCCTTACCAATCGTATCCGCACAGGCTATGCTTGGAACAACAAAGGCTTTAATCTGAATTTCACGGTTGATTATCAAAATGCTCAGTTAGATAATGAAAGTGTTTTCCCAACGGTAGGAGAGTTCAATCAGACTTTCAATAACATCCTTCCTAGTGCGAATGTGAGCTATAGAAACAGACAGAAAGGGGTTTCCTATAGAATTCGATACCGAACCAGTACGGATGAGCCTAGTGTGAATGAGTTACAAAATGTGATCAATAATCAGAATCCATTAAACCTGACTGTAGGTAATCCTAATCTTGGGCAGAGTTATAATCACAACATATTCATGAATATGAGTAAGGTGAATCTGGAGAAATCTCAGACCTTTTTCATGTTCTTGAATTACTCTGGTACGAGTAATTTCATAGGTAGCAATACCTTTATCGCTAGTCAGGATACCTTGATTAATGATGATGTTTTATTGAGACCAGGTGGTCAGATTACCCAGCCTGTGAATGTGGATGGTACATTTAGAACAAGATTCTTCCTGACTTATGGTGCTCCGATTGCCAAGTCAAAGCTTCAGTTCAATATGCGTACCCGAGTGAATTTCAATCGTACTCCAGGTATTATAAATGGCGAAAAGAACCTTAACGATAATCTGGATTTGAGTCAGGGTCTAACCTTCACCAGTAACATCAGTAAAGATTTTGATTTCACAGTGAGTACCACTGGTACGTATACCATTGTGAACTCCAGCTTGCAAGAGGATCTGAACAACAATTACTACATCCAGGAATCGAACATCAGACTTTACTATTCACCGAATGGAGGTAAGCTGTTCATCGGAAATAATGTAGGCAATACTCTCTACAGAGGGCTTTCGGAAGGCTTTGATCAGTCTGTATGGCTCTGGAATATTGAAGCTGGCTGGCGCTTTGCCAAGAACAATAAAGCAGAGCTAAAAGCAGTAGTCTTTGATTTACTGAACCAGAATAATAGCATCTCTAGGGAAATCACTGATGTAGCTATTACGGATACATTTACCAATGTTCTAACCAGATATGGTATGGTGACCTTCACCTACATCATTGGAAACTTTAAAGAGCCTGAGCCGGATAATAGCCCATGGAATCGAGGAAGATCTCGAGGTGGTCGAACCTGGTAAGATTTTCAATTGAAAGCAGGAATTACTTCCTGCTTTCTTTTTGCCCAGAAAACACTAAAACTCTTAGCTTTGTAGCTTGATTAAATTCAAGCCATGTATCAGGAGAAAATAGAAGAGATCAAGGCAGCCATTGAGGCAGCAGATGCCAATAATCCCGAAGAGCTCGAAGCTTATCGAATGGAATACATTTCAAAGAAGTCGGTCGTAGGCCAACTTTTTGGGATGATGAGAGAAATTCCGAATGAAGAGAAGCGAGCTTTTGGCCAATTGGTCAATGGGGTTAAGCAAGCTGCTGAAGCGAAGTTTCAGGAATTGATCGAAAAGGTCAATTCAGGAAAGAAGAAATCTGGACGCAGAGGTTTGGATCTTACTTTGCCTCCTTCAAATCAGGCCCTTGGATCTATTCATCCACTAACAGCCACTAGGCAAAGAATCATCGAGATTTTTGAACGCATTGGGTTCAACTTATCTGAGGGACCTGAAATAGAAGATGATTGGCACAATTTCACGGCTTTGAATTTCCCGGAAAATCATCCAGCTCGTGAAATGCAGGATACGTTCTTCATAGAGAAGAATCCTGACATTGCATTAAGAACTCATACCTCATCCGTTCAGGTAAGAGTTATGGAAAATCAAAAACCTCCAATTAGAACTCTTTCCCCAGGTCGGGTATATAGAAACGAGGCAATTTCAGCTCGAGCGCATTGTATCTTCCATCAAGTAGAAGGGCTATATGTTGATGAAAACGTTGGTTTTGCCGATTTGAAAAATACGCTGTACCATTTCGCGAAGGAGATGTTCGGAAAGGATACCAAGGTTCGATTCAGACCATCTTACTTCCCATTTACTGAGCCAAGCGCTGAGATAGATATCTCATGCTTGATTTGCGGTGGCAAAGGATGTAATGTATGTAAGGGGACCGGCTGGGTAGAAATTGGCGGATCAGGAATGGTTGACCCAAATGTATTGGAGAATTGTGGCATTGACTCCAAAAAGTACACAGGCTTTGCCTTCGGTATGGGAATCGAGCGTATTACCATGCTTAAATATCAGATTAAAGACCTGAGACTATTCACGGAAAATGATGTTCGCTTCCTGCGGCAATTCAGTCCGTTGATGACATAAAAAAAGCCCTGTGAAAACAGGGCTTTTTTATTAGTACTATAGGTTTGGATTAAACCTCCAATCCCTTGTCTCTCATTTTCTGGAATTCATCGAATCTACGATAAATCGCTACGGAGAAGCCTATCAGCATGATGATGGTACCAATCCATAGGACGTTGATATATGGCTTGACAATAGCCTTCATAACCACATAGTCCTTTTGGTACTGGTTTACTTTGAAGACAAACTTGTTTTCATTCGGTAGGATGTTTTCAAGGCTCACTTTTATTCCTAATTCTTCATCGACTACAGGAATTTTACCCACCTGATTATTTCTGATAATGAAAGTTGGCTCAAGCACCTTCTCTACATCATAATCAAGAATTCTGAGTTTGGCCTTTACTGCCACATCGCCCTCCTGAAGTACATATCCATCCAAATTTTCAAGCACCTCAGCACCATCGAAATAAGTCACAAAATCTGCAATATGGAATTGCTCACCTGGTGCCACTTCATAGGATTCATCTTCGCTCCATTCCGGATCGGATGAATCATTCATCGCAGCAACATACGTGTAGAGGTCTTTATTCAGATAGATTTTTGAATCCGGAGAAGATATGAGTCCTCCCATTCCTTCATTGAACTGGGACATTGGGCTAAGAGAGAATTTCAGGACTTCGTTTTCGAAATAGTCGATTTTGAAGTAGTCATTTTCCTCTAGCACAATATCTAATTCTTCACCAGCTTTGAAATAATCCTTGAAGTCATTTTTAGCTACCATCTTATTGACCTCTGGAGTTTCTTCCAGGATTCGGGCAGGAACATATTCCGGGACACCTACTACTTTCTTGTGCCTTCCACGGTAAACTACAGTGTAGTCTTTCATCTGGGTTGGCTTATTGATCCAAAGCAGTACATGATCTTTATTCATCTCATCCTCCCAGCTATTGCTGTATGTCAGACCTGACATATTTATCGAGATAATGTCAGAATAGCCTGAGCTGAACATGATGCCAATAAGGACCATTCCAAGCCCGATGTGAGCCAAAGAACCTCCGGCTAATTTCCATGTGCTCTTTTTCAAAAGCTTAGCGAGAATGGTGGAGTTAGCTACGATAGTGAATGTCCCTGCGACTACGAGAATGATGTACTTCCAATCATACACCTTGGCTAAGACCACGATCCCTGCTGAGATCAATACTGAGATGATATATGGAGTGATCAAAGCATTCTTAAGCTTCTTCTTATCCATTTTCTGCCACCAGAAAAACTGGCCGACTGCAGTGAGCAGAGCCAAGGCTACTGCAAACCATAGCTGAAATTTGGTGTAAAACTCCACCTGATCAGCAGGAGGTGCCATATTGGAAATACCGCCGAAACTCTCGATTAATGCATTGTAGGCAGGAATGGAGGTAGGCAGAATTACCTGGAAGGCCATCAGGCCTAAGGTGGTAGCACCGATAAAAATCCAGAACTCTCTGGAGTATACGGAAGCCTCTCTTTCTGAACTAGGAATATGTTTCCATGCGCGGATGGATAGGAATATCGCAACCGCAAGGAAGAAAAGCAGATAAATCAAAAGCTGCCCAGATAAGCCTAAGTCCGTGAAGGAATGCACAGATGCATCTCCTAACACCCCTGATCGAACCAAGAAAGTAGCATACAAGACCAGGATAAAGGACATTATCACTAGGACTATGGAAGTCTTCAATGCCGTCGCACTCTTCTTGAAGGTAATCATGGTGTGAATCGCTGCTACGAGTACCAGCCAGGGAACATAGACCGCATTTTCCACCGGATCCCAATTCCAATATCCACCAAAGTTAAGAGTTACATACGCCCAATAAGCTCCCATGATGATTCCCATGCCAAGAATCATTGCTGAGAAAATAGCCCATGGCAATGCAGGTCTTATCCACTCCGAATATTTTCCAGTTGCAAGGCCTGCCATAAGGAAGGCAAAAGGAACAAGGGTGGATGCGTATCCTAGGAATAGGGTCGGTGGATGGATGACCATCCAAATGTTTTGAAGCAGTGGGTTAAGACCAGTCCCGTCTTCAGGGACAAAGCCAGGGTTCATCTGGAAAACTGGTGCCTGTGTGGCATCTCTCAATAGAATGAATGGAGAGGAGCCGATTTTGAGATCACCAATAACTACCCCAAGGATCATGGATACCAAGAATGCCTGGACCAGTGCAAATACGATCATTACTGGGGCCTCCCAAACCTTATTGATTCGGATAAGAAAAGCGCCGAGAATGACATTCCAGAACATCCAAAGAATGAATGCACCTTCCTGACCTTCCCAGAAACTGGATATCATATAGTGCACAGGGAGTGCTTTACTACTATGCGAATAGGCATAGAAGTACTCAAACCGATGATTATAGATTATGGCAAATAAAGATCCGGCGATCAATACTGTCGCAATGCCATGAATAGTAAAGCTGATCCGGCTGAATCGTTTCCAACCAGTCTTCTCTATCTCTTTAGAATTGTAATATTGATAATATGCATAGGCCGTTATCAAAGCAGTGACAAAGGCTACTATGGTCATCAGGTGCCCAAGGTCACCCAAAAAGGTATCTAGCATCTCATTAGGGTTTTCTTCTCACTCACATTCCTGCCGCTTGCACTTCGGTTTCCTGATACTTTGAAGGGCACTTCATTAAGATTTTATCTGCAACGAAGATTTCTTCATTCTTGTAGGAGCCAATGACCACTACAGATTCAGATCTTGTGAAATCCGCTGGCACTGGCTCATTGTAAAAGACTTCCTGCTCGGTTCCGTTATTGTCAACCAAGACAAAGGTAAAGGAGACCTTGTCCTCTCTTACATTCAACCCAACCACTTCTCCTGAATCATCTTTTTTGAGTTGACCGACCACGTGGATTGCTTTCTCTTCGCCATCCATCATCATTTCTTTTGCCGTGTCAAAGTCTTCATAGCTACTCGCATCACCGATCGACGTGATGATGATGACAATTGCGATCGCTATAATTCCTAGTCCGAGGATATGTCCTTTTTTCATCTCCTTAGGGGTTTTTATTGCTTAAAGCAGCCGGAAGCTGCTTTTCAAGTTTGCTTATTTTTCTATCTGTGCTGATCAGGTAAAACGTGATTCCAGCAAAGATGATTACGATAATTCCTACCAAAACATAAATCTTTCCATTGGAGCGCATCATGTCTGCCATGTCAACGGAATTATTGCTATAGTCGGCCTCCGTTACAGGAGTTTTTTCCTGTGCCAAGACGGATAGACTGAAAACCAGCATGAGTATAGTCAGAAGCTTTTTCATCAATTATGAGTTAAGAAAATGGTCCTCCATTTCCCGGTTAATTCTTCGCGAGCGAACTCGCAAAGTTGCTATCCAGGCACCGAAGAGTGTCCATCCAATTATGGCAGGATAGAAAACCATTCGGAGCTTTGAGTCAAGATCATATGCGTTAAAACCAGGGTTTCCGCCATTACCGGGATGAAGACTATCTGTCAATCTGGGTAATACGAAAATCAATGGGATGAATGCAGCAAAAGCAAAGATGTTATAGATGGCACCAATTCGTGCTCGTTGATAGCCATCAATGAGTGAGTTTCGCAAAATCAAATAGGCGAAATACATCAGAATACCGATAGCTGCTGCGTTCTGCTTGGGATCTCCACTCCAATAATCCCCCCAGGCGAATTGTGCCCAAAGCATTCCTGTTGCTATGCCGAGCACACCAAAAACAATGGCTATGTTGGCAAATTCAACCGCCAAGTCGTCATGAGCAAGGTCATTTGTTCTCAGGAATTTGACACTGTGATAAACTGAAACTACCAATAGGAGAATCATCCCAAACCACATCGTCACATGGAAATGTAGAGCTCTAATGGTTTCATTGAGAATGGGTAATCTCGGAACGTCCATCAATAAACCTGCAACCAGGGTGTACAACAGAAGGACAATAGCTAAAATTTTCCACCAGTTTTGGCGCATAAATTCTCTTTGCTTTTTCGAAGGGCAAAAATAAGGTATAAGTTCCTGAAAGTGGCTGTTTTTGAAAGGTTTTTGGCCTCAACCTCAAGGAATTTGATGAAGGGCAAATAAGGATAAATAGCCTTTATGATAATGATTAGGAAAGCCTTGGCTTAGGAACTAAGATCTCCACAAATATGGGAAGAGGATATAAGCAGTAGCACCCACTATCGCATTGATAGCCAACAAAGACAAAAGCTTATCTGCACTTACACTCCAGTCAAGTCCATCCAGAGCATTTTTTGAAATGCGGATAGCCATCAAAAGAATGGGGATAATGACCGGAAAACTAAGTATGGCCATTAATGTAGCATTGTTACCGGCTTTGGAGGCAATTCCTGAAACCATGGTAAGGCTGGCAGAAAAGCCCATTGCTCCTAGTACAAGATTTAATAGAAATAGTCCCTGATTTTGTACTGGGTTTCCCAGTATCATTGAAAAAACACCATATCCCAACAATGCCAATATCAAGGTGAGCCCGGTATTATAGATGATTTTTGAAAGAATGATTGATTCTGGGGATGCAATCATGTAGTAATACAGTTGGCGACCCTGATGTTCCTGGACGAAACTTTTTGCAACGGCATTTACTGCGGAAAAAAGGATAATGATCCAGTACAAGGCATTCCAGGTAGGAATGGAAAGTGCTCCGCTTCTCGCACCAAAACTTAAATAGGTGATAAAAACAGCAGAAACCACATAAAGGAGGATTCCATTGAGTGCGAACTTCTGTCGCCACTCAAGAGTGAGTTCCTTCTTAATCAATACCGATATCTGCTTCAGCATGGGGCAAAGATAAGATTGAAGTCGGAATAACGATTTAGGAATTTAGAATAGGGAAAACTGAATACTGCCAAATTGACACCAAAATCGGTTTGGAACGGCCATTGATATGCATCCCATGTCAAAAATTGTGTTTAACTAAACCTAATTATAATCATGCAGGAAAAAGGTACGATCTCGATACATACCGAGAACATTTTCCCCATAATCAAAAAATTTCTTTACTCAGATAATGAGATCTTTTTAAGAGAGCTGGTTTCAAATGCGGTGGATGCCACCCAGAAAATCAAGCGTCTCGCGACTTTAGGTCAGTACTCTGGCGAGCTCGGAGACACGACTGTAGAAGTATCGTTTGATGAGAAGAAAAAGACCATCACCATTTCTGACAGAGGTCTGGGAATGACTGCTGAAGAGATTAAGAAGTATATCAACCAGGTTGCATTCTCTGGAGCAGAGGAGTTTGTTGAGAAGTTTAAGGACGCGAAGGATGCCAATGAAATCATCGGTAAGTTCGGTCTGGGTTTCTACTCTGCCTTTATGGTCGCTGACAAAGTGGAAATCAATACACTGTCCTATCAGGAGGGTGCTGAGCCGGCAAGATGGACTTGTGATGGAAGTACAGAATTTGAAATTGCAGCGGGTGACAGAAAGGATAGAGGAACTGACATCATCCTTCATATCAATAAGGATTCAGAAGAGTTTGTTGACAAGTTCAAGCTTCAGGGTATCCTGGATAAGTACGCGAAGTTCCTTCCGGTTTCTATCAAGTTCGGAACGAAGACCGAGTCTGTCGAAGATGGAGTAGATGACAAAGGTGAGAAGAAATGGAAGTCTGTGGAGGTGGATAATATCATTAATACCACAGAGCCAATCTGGACAAAGTCGCCAAAAGATTTGACAGATGAGGACTACCTCAAATTCTACAAGGAGCTTTATCCGATGTCAGAAGATCCACTTTTCTGGATTCACCTGAATGTGGATTATCCTTTCAACCTTACCGGGGTTTTGTACTTCCCTAAGGTGAAAAATGAGTTTGAGCTTCAGAGAAATAAGATTAAGCTTTTCAGCCGTCAGGTATTTATTACTGATGAGGTGAAGGATATCGTTCCTGAGTTTTTGATGCTTCTTCATGGCGTGATTGATTCTCCTGACATTCCATTGAATGTTTCCAGAAGTTTCCTTCAGGCAGATTCCAATGTGAAGAAAATCAATAACTACATCACTAAGAAAGTTGCTGACAAGCTGGCTGAGCTTTTCAAAAAAGACAGAGAATCTTATCAGAGCAAGTGGGACGATATCGGTCTTTTTGTGAAGTATGGAATGATCTCAGAGGAGAAATTCTATGATAAAGGAAAGGACTTCGCCCTTTTGAAAAATACCAATGGTGAGTATTTCACTTTCCAGGAATATGAAGACAAAGTGAAAGCTCTTCAGACTGATAAGAACGATCAGGCGGTTTACCTATACGCGACCGATACAGATCAGCAGGATGCCTTTATTCAGTCTGCGAACAAGAAGGACTATGACGTATTGGTGATGGATTCTCCAATCGATAGTCACTTTATCCAGAATCTTGAGGCTAAGCTTGAAAAAACTCAGCTGAAGCGTGTGGATGCGGATGTAGTAGATAAGCTAATCCAAAAAGAAGATGCTCAGGCTAATCTGCTTACCGAAGAGCAAAGCAAAGAAGTAAAGGAGCTATTTGAGAAAGCTATTGGTGATCAATCCTATACGGTAGAAGTAGAAGGTCTAAGTCCTGAAGAGATGCCAGTGACCATTACCATGGAGGAATTCATGCGTAGAATGAAGGAAATGGCTGCCACTGGTGGCGGAGGAATGGGCTTCTATGGAGCTATGCCTGATGCTTACAAAGTAGCAATCAATGGAAATCATCCGGTAGTCGATAAGATTATCAAGGCCAAGACAGAGAAAACTAAGATGAAGCTAGCCAAGCAAGCATTTGATTTAGCGAAGCTGTCTCAAGGCTTACTTACTGGTAAGGATCTTACCTCCTTTGTTCAGCGAAGTGTAGACTTGCTTTAAGCAACTCGATTTTAGATAACGATAATCCTCCGAGGTCTTTGAGACCTCGGAGGTTTTTTTATTTCCCTACTCCCGTACTAGGCTATTCCAAAGAATGGTCTATTTTTGTTTATGCTTTCGAAGAAAACCAAATACGCCCTTCATGCTTTGACCTACCTGGGTAAGCATAGAGATGAAGGGGCGGTTACCATCCATGATATCTCTGAGGAGCAT
>CAZLUY010000283.1:0-7458 GCA_964562785.1 uncultured Limnohabitans sp.
ACATCAACTATGACACCTCGAATGAACTTTTCCTGTGCATTTGCTGTCAGGTATAGGCCCGATAAAAGAAAAAATAGAACGCCAAAAATGAGACGTTTGTGATGGTTCATATTGTGGTTTGTCGGTAGAGTTTCCCTTGGAAGACGATTTCGAGAGATTAATGTTTGTTAATTATCTAAAAACAATGAAAATCCCTCATTCAGCTTATCCCAAATGAGCTATGAAAATAAGGTACTTTTTATAATTTCGAGCCATGGTTTGGGCATACCCTGATTTAGACTTGATATGGACACTTGCTGTCATCTTCATCCTACTTTACGCAGTTTACATTTTTCGCTACTGGCGAATAAATAAAAGACTCACCGTAAGGAAGAGAAGACTCTTTACAAAGCTTATCATCCGTACGACCTATTTCGCTTTGTTTCTGATTGCTCTTGCAGGGCCTTCCATTGGAGTCTCGACCAAAGAGATAAAAGAGGAAGGCAAGGATATTTTCATCGCGGTGGATCTATCCCAAAGTATGAATGCTCAGGATATAGGACCAAGCAGGCTCCAAAGAATTAAGTTCGAGCTAAAGAATCTAACCAAGAATTTCCCATCCGACAGAATAGGGCTAATCATTTTCAGCTCAGAGGCATTTTTGCAGTGCCCATTGACTTTCGATCAAAGTGTCCTTCAATTGTATATCGATGGACTTAATACAGGTCTTGTCCCAAATTTTGGCACCGATCTTAACGGCCCTCTATTAATGGCTCTTGACAGATTTGAAAAAGATGAGAGCCAGGAAATCAAATCCAAGTCAATTATTCTGGTTTCTGACGGCGAAAACTTCGGTGATGAATTAGGGGGAGTCGCAAATCGTCTCTCAGATCTTGGAGTAAAAGTTTTTTCTCTGGGTGTTGGTACCCAGACTGGCTCAACAATACCTAGAGGAAATGGTGTGGTTATGGATCCATCCACTGGTCAACCCGCAGTTACCATTTTGGATAGGGATCCTTTACGACGAATTGCTTCAGAAACTTCGGGGCAGTATTTCGAGATTTCAGATGAAGTACAGGAAGTCGGAAATCTTATTTCAGAACTAGAAAGACTTGAAGGTGGGGTGACAGGAACCCGAACGGTTGAGGCTTCAGCCAACAAATACTTTTATTTTCTTCTTGCAGCTTTTGCATTGACTTTACTTGATATGATGATTCCAATAAAAACGATTAAGCTTTAATGAGTTGGAAATCAATCATAATGACCCTCTTGTTTCTTCCTTCGTCCTGGACAGCGATTTCAGATTTAAACAGCGCTATTGACCTCGCAGAAGAATCTTATGCGCTCACGGAGTATGAAAGCTCAATAGAAAATCATCTTGCCTTAATTGAAAACCATCAATTCAGTTCACAGAGCTTGGACTTCGATTTAGGTCTTAGCTATCAGTATTCTGAAAAGCTCGATGAAGCGTCAGCGAATTATGACAAAGCGAGTATAGGTTCGAATAAGCTTATTGCTTCAATGGCTTTTAATCAGGGCGGTGTCATTTTGGGAAACAAAAAAGAAAACGAAGCCGCCTTGAGTAAATTCAAGTCAGCTTTGATAAAAGATCCTTTTAATGAAGTGGCCAGACATAATTATGAATTACTGGCCAGATGGATGAAAAGGGATGAAGAGCAACAGCAACAAGATCAGGATAAACCAGAACCTTCGGAGTTCGCCAAGCAAAAAAAGGCAGAAGCTGATCGACTTGTGGAACAATTTAGGTTCAAAGATGCATTACAATTAATGACTGAGGCTTTGAATCAAGATCAAACCGTTGCGGCTTATCAAGAGTTTATTACAAATCTTCAGGAAGTCACCGAGATCAATGAAAATTAAACACCTACTCACATTTATTCTCACTTTAGGCATTTTGGGCTTTGCGCAAGCTCAACAGGCTGGTGATTATTTTAATCAAGCCGCTCGTTCTTATGTGAAAACTGAAAGAGAACAAGCGCTTTCCAAGGTAAACGAAGGACTTCAGAAATTTCCTGGAGACGCCAAGCTGGAAGCTTTAAAAGAAAAGCTAGAGAAGGAACAAGAGGAAGAGCAGCAGGATCAGGAGCAACAGCAACAAGAGCAGGAGCAGCAACAACAGGATCAGCAGAACCAGGAAGGGGAAGGCGAGCAATCTGAGCAGCAAGAGCAAAATCAGGACGGTGAACAAACGGAGCAAGACAATGCTGAGGAGTCTCAGGAAGGTGAACCAGAGAACACATCCGAAGAGGAGCCTGAAAATGCCAACGATCAAATGGATGCCAACCTGGCTGAAAGAAACAAGGCGATGGAGGAGTTCAAGGAAAAGCTAAAAGCGATGAATCTTACTCCTGAACAGGCAGCTCAAATCTTAGAAAATATGAATGCCGCTGAGTTGAGATACATTCAGCAAAATAAAAAGCGACCTACAGAAAGACCTAAAAAGGGTATTCCTGATTGGTAAAAGCATTATTTAACTAAACCCAAATATTTAATAGAATGAAGGAAGTATACATTGTTTCCGCAGTAAGAACACCCCTCGGAAGTTATGGAGGGGCACTTTCCAGTTTGACCGCAGTACAACTTGGAAGCCACGCCATTAAAGGTGCTTTGGATAAGGCAGGAGTTTCTCCTCAGGAAGTGCAGGAAGTTTTTATGGGAAACGTAATCTCCGCTAATCTGGGACAAGCACCAGCAAGACAGGCAGCTATTGGTGCTGGAATCGAATACAATGTTCCATGTACCACGGTCAACAAGGTTTGTGCATCAGGGATGAAATCAGTGATGTTTGGAGCCCAGTCCATCATGCTTGGAATCAATGATGTGGTAGTAACAGGCGGAATGGAAAGTATGTCTAACGTACCTTTCTATGTTCCAAAGGCAAGGTTTGGATATAAATATGGAAATGCTGAATTCGTTGATGGATTGGTGAAAGACGGTCTTTTCGAGGCTTACTATAATTTCCCAATGGGAAACTGCGCAGATAACACTGCAAAAGAAATGAAGATCAGTCGTGAAGATCAGGATGCATATGCTATCCAATCTTATGAGCGTTCTGCGAAAGCCTGGTCCGAAGGGAAGTTTCAGGAAGAGGTTATCCCGGTTGAGATTAAAAGCAGAAAAGGATCTATCATGATCACTGAAGATGAGGAATACAAGAATGTGAAGTTTGAGAAAATCCCATCTCTTCGTCCTGTATTTGAAAAAGACGGAACAGTGACTGCTGCCAACGCTTCCACCATGAATGATGGTGCTTCTGCCCTTGTATTGGTTAGTGCAGAGAAATTGAAAGAGCTTGGTCTTAAGCCTTTGGCTAAAATCAGAGGGTTTGCAGATGCTGCAACAGATCCTATTTGGTTTACTACTGCTCCCTCTTTGGCCATTCCTAAAGCCATTGAACATGCAGGAATTACAGAAGAGGAGGTTGATTTTTATGAAATCAATGAAGCATTCTCAGCAGTAGCTTTGGCCAACCAGCGAAAGCTTGATTTAGATAATGAAAAGATCGATGTATTCGGTGGAGCAGTTTCACTTGGACACCCACTTGGTGCTTCCGGAGCAAGGATTATCTCAACCTTGAATACAGTATTGCACGACAAAGGCGGTAAAATCGGTGTAGCCGGAATTTGTAACGGCGGCGGTGGAGCATCCGCACTGGTGATCGAAAAAGTTTAGTAGATTAATAGCCGCAGGAAAAACCTGCGGCTTTTTTTATGAAAAGATATTTTGCCCTATTCACATTCCTTGTCCTCAGCTGGCAGGCAACGCTAGCACAGGATACGATAAGAACATATTACGATCAGGAGGAAACCCTCCTCCGTGAAGTATATGTCGTTATCAATGGAATGGCACAGGGGGAAGTAAGGCGGTATTCCATAGAAGGAGGGCTGGTACAGGTAGGTCAGCTCAAAGACAACCAAAGACATGGTCTCTTTGTGGATCTGGATGAGGCATCGGGGGACACCTTAAAAACCACCAATTTTATTGAGAACAAGCGTAGCGGAAAAGCAACCGGCTACTATCCCAGTGGAATGGTGAGACAAGAAAGCTACTTCGTTGACGATGAGCTTCAGGGTGAAGTAATCACCTATTTCCCAAGCGGACAGATTCAGGATAAAACCAGTTTCCAAAACAATAGGCCAAATGGCCCTTCTATAAGCTACTTTGAATCAGGTCAGATAAGGACTAAATCAAATTACCGGGAAGGCACGCTTGATGGTGATTATGCAGAGTATTCCGAATCGGGGCAGATATTAGTAGAAGCTCCTTATAAGAGTGGTGAAATCTCAGGGGCTGAAATCAGGTATTTCCCTGATGGGAAAATGCAGGCTAAAAGAGAATTCAAAAATGGTGAGCTAGATGGATTATACCTTCAAAACTTTGTCAATGGAGAAATTCAGAGACAAGGAAACTACAGAAAAGGCAAGCCGGATGGAGAGATGATCGAATACCATGAAAATGGTCAGCTAAGAGAAAAGTCATATTTCAGAAGAGGAACTCCCTATGGTGAAATCATCCGATACCATTCAAATGGAGAAACTGAACGAGTAACAAACTACTCTGAGGATGGAGACCTATTAAAAGAGGTTTACTACCATAACAATGGAAACCTCAACTACGAAGCAAATTATATTAACAACAGGCTTGAGGGAGAGTTAAAGATTTACCGGAAGGATAAAACCCTTGAAGAAATCCGAAGATATCGAGGAGGGAATCTTGAAGGGAAAAGAGAATACTATGACATGAATGGAGAGCTGTTGAAAACCGAAATGTATTCGAGAGGCGAGAGAGTAGATAATTAATTACCTGACCCCACCCAAAACACATTGCTTTTTATATTTTTGCCAAAAGCTCATTTTCATGTCAAAAGCCATTAAAGAAACTCATTTTTCCTTCCCAGATCAGCAAGGATTTTATAAAGGCAAAGTCAGAGATGTCTACATATTTGATAAAGATCTGGTCATCGTTGCCTCTGATAGAATTTCAGCCTTTGACGTCGTTTTACCACGAGCTATACCATTTAAAGGACAGGTGTTAAATCAGATCGCTGCGAAATTTCTTGCTGCAACCTCGGACCTTGTTCCTAATTGGGTAAAAGACACTCCCGACCCTAATGTTACTGTTGGGAAAAAGTGCGAGCCCTTTAAAGTGGAAATGGTTATTCGAGGCTACTTGGCAGGGCATGCAGCAAGGGAATACAAAGCCGGGAAAAGAACTCTTTGCGGGGTAGCTCTTCCTGAGGGATTAAAAGAAAACGATAAACTTCCGGAGCCTATCATCACCCCAACGACCAAAGCTGACGAGGGACATGATGAAGATATTTCCAGAGAAGATATTTTGGCTCAAGGAATCGTCAGTCAGGAAGACTACGAACAGCTTGAAGCCTATACAAGAGCCTTATTTCAGAGAGGTCAGGAAATGGCTAAGGAGAAGGGCTTAATACTCGTAGATACCAAGTATGAATTTGGTAAATACGATGGCCAAATTTTCCTTATCGATGAGATTCACACTCCTGATTCTTCAAGGTATTTTTATGAGGAAGGGTATGATGAGAAGCAATCTGCAGGGCAAGCCCAGAGACAATTGTCGAAAGAGTTTGTCAGACAATGGCTAATCGAAAACGGTTTCCAGGGCAAGGATGGACAGACAATTCCTGAAATGACCGATGAGATTGTAGAAAGCATCTCGGATCGCTATATTGAGCTTTTCGAAAAAATCACCGGAGAAAAATTTACAAAAGCAGATACTAACAACATAGAAGACCGAATTGAGAATTCGATTTTATCTTCACTAAACCAATAAAAACGCAATGAAATATTCTATCGATAAAAAAGAGCAGTACGTGGTGTTTACTCCTATGGAGGAGAAACTTGACTCGCTACTAGCTCCTAAATTGAAATCAGAACTGCTAACCATCCATGCTGAAGGTTTTTCAAACCTCGTTTTGGACATGTCCCAGGTTAAATATGTAGACTCAAGTGGATTAAGTGCACTTCTTGTTGGAGATCGTGAGTTCGGTAATGCAGGTGGAATCTTTGTTATTTCAGGGGTTCAGGAGCATGTTATGAAGCTTTTGAAAATTTCCATGTTGGATAAGAAGCTCAAACTAGTGAACACCATAGAAGAAGCTGGTGAAGCGATCTTTATCCATGAGATCGAAAGTGGCGAAGATGGAGAATAATCTTATCAGAGGGCTTTGATTCCCGATTTTGAAGTAACCATATTAGGCAATACGTCATCGATTCCTGTTCATGGACGAAACCCCACGGCACAAGTGGTTCGCTATGGACAGGAATTGTTTTTATTAGACTGTGGTGAAGGAACTCAGGTGCAGCTTAGAAAGCATGTGCATAAGCCAACCAGAATCAACCATATTTTCATTTCTCATCTTCACGGGGATCATTACTTAGGTTTAGTGGGGCTTTTATCCAGCTTGAACCTTATTGGACGAACAAAAACCTTATGGCTTTATGGCCCCAAGGGATTAGATGAAATAATTACCACTCAATTCAAATGGAGTAATACACGACTATCCTACCCTCTTCATTTCACTGAGACCAATCCGAACGAAAAAGCCACTCTTTTCAAAAATGACTCTATTCAAATAGACTCATTTCCAATGAAGCACAGGCTTCCTACCACAGGGTTTGTAGTAAAAGAAACGAGGAGGTTAAGAAACCTGATCAAAGAAAAGCTTGAAGAAAGGAAGCCAGGCATTGAAGCTATCAAAGCCATGCGTGAAGGGAATGATTTTGAGAATGAGTCAGGAGAGAAATTTTACGTAGAGGAATTTGCGTACCCTGCTCCAGATCTCAGGTCATACGCTTTCTGCTCAGATACAATTTTTGACCCGGAAATAATCAAATACATAAAGGACGTTAACCTGTTGTATCATGAATCCACCTTTATGGAGGATTTGAAGGAGCGGGCTAAGGTTACCTTTCATTCTACTGCAAAAGAAGCTGCAGAAATCGCTAGAAGAAGCGATGTCGGATCGTTGCTTTTAGGACACTTCTCGTCTCGTTATTCCGAATTGGATGAGCTTTTGGCTGAAGCTACTTCCGTTTTTCCCAGAACAGTATTGAGCCACCAAGGCGAAACTTATCAACTTATATGAGCCAGGAACAGAATAAGAAAAGGACCAACCTATTCGTGGTTCTAGCATGTATATTCCTCACCAATGCAATTCTTGCGGAGATTATTGGGGTAAAGATTTTTTCGGGTGAAAAGACTCTCGGTTTTGACCCTGTTAACTGGACTTTCTTTGGGGAATATGTTCTTGATTTCAACCTTACTGCGGGGGCAGTCATCTGGCCTATTGTATTTATTACTACGGATATTATCAATGAATACTTCGGTAAAGAAGGGGTTCGGAAAATAAGCTTTCTTACTGCTGGCCTGATCGCTTATGTATTTGTGGTAATTAGCGTGGTTACTCTTTTGAAACCAGCTGATTTCTGG
>CAZLUY010000284.1:0-3049 GCA_964562785.1 uncultured Limnohabitans sp.
CACCAAACTGGAAGTGGATCGAAGGATAATGGAAGTTAATTTCTTTGGCACTATTGCTTTAAGTAAAGAAATCCTCCCCTACTTCATCCAGAGAAAATCAGGCGGATTTATTGTTATTTCCTCCCTTGTTGGAAAGTTCGGATCACCCTTCAGAAGTGCTTATTCTGCCTCTAAGCATGCGCTACATGGCTTCTTTGATTCCTTAAGAGCTGAACAAGTTCAGAACAACCTTCAGGTTACGATCATTTGTCCCGGATTCATAAAAACCAAAGTTTCGATTAACGCCCTAACTGAAGATGGCTCTCAATTAAATGAGATGGACAATGCTCAGGCAAACGGCATGAGTCCGGAAAGATGCGCTGATAGGATTTTTAAGGCCGTAAGCCGAAGAAAGAATGAAATCAATATTGGAGGGAATGAAACATTTGGAGTACTAGCAAAACGCTTTCTTCCTGGTCTTTTCACCAAACTTATATCAAGGGTTAAGGTTAGGTAAGGCATGGATCAAATCAAAGCCGAAATCATCGCTATTGGCGACGAATTACTTTACGGACATATAGTCGACACCAACAGTCACTGGATCAGTACAGAACTTAGCCAACTTGGAATCCGAGTGGTAAGAAGAACCACTATTGGGGATAATAGACATGATATGCTTTCAGCCTTTAAGGAGGCCGAGTATCGAGCTGACATCGTTTTAATTACTGGTGGATTAGGCCCAACAAACGATGACCTCACCAAACCTCTTCTAGCCGAATATTTCAATTGTGATATTGTGGAATTTCCCGAAGCTGTTGAGGCCATTACTGCTTTCTTTAAGAGCCGGGGAAGAGAAATGACCCCACTGAACACCCTCCAGGGTCATCTTCCTGAATGCTGCACTTATGTGCCAAACGAAGTGGGAACCGCACCAGGAATGTGGTTTGATCAAAATCATACCTTTTGGATGAGTATGCCTGGAGTCCCTCATGAGATGAAAAAATTGATGAAGGATTTTGTAATGCCAAAGCTTTCAGAGATTTTTGAAATTCCGGTCATTAAGCACAAAATGATCAAAACCGTAGGAATCGGAGAAAGCTGGCTTTCAGACCTAATAAAAGATTGGGAAGATAATCTTCCAGAACATGTTAAGCTGGCCTACCTGCCCTCATTGGGTCATGTTAAACTACGATTGACCGCGTTTGGTAGTGAGGAAGACCAATTGGTCCAAGATATCAATAATCAGATCGAGAAAGTTCTTCCCACCATCGACAAGTATGTTTATGGTTATGACTCGGAAACTCTAGAAACAGCCATAGGAAAGATGCTTCGTGAAAGGAATTCCAAGGTCGCTTTAGCTGAAAGCTGCTCAGGTGGTTATGTAGCTCATAGAATCACATCTATTGCAGGTAGCAGTGAATATTTTAATGGAGCAGTAGTTCCTTACCATAATCAGTTCAAGAATGAAATCATTCAAGTAAAAGAATCAACTCTGGAAAGCTTTGGAGCCGTCAGCGAAGAAACTGTTCAAGAGATGGCAAAAGGAGTCAAAGAGTTATTCAATGTAGACTATGGTTTGGCAAGTAGTGGCATTGCTGGTCCTGGAGGTGGTTCAGATGAAAAACCAGTAGGAACCGTTTGGATTGCCTGTGCAACCAGGAACTTTATCAAGACCAAGAAACTTCAATTAACAAAGGATAGAATGCTCAATATTCAGTTGACGAGTGTAGCTCTATTGAACCTTTTGAGGATATGCATCCTAAAGAATGACGAATAAAATTTTATATTAATGGCTTGCGATAGTCTATTTTAGAATATAATTTTAAAGTTAGAATAAATACCCAATTAAATTATTAATCGATATGGCGAGTGTGGAAATGATCATGCCTAAAATGGGAGAAAGTATCGTGGAAGGAACGGTGCTTACCTGGCTCAAAAAAGAAGGCGAATTCATTGAGCAGGACGAATCAGTATTGGAGGTAGCAACTGATAAGGTTGATACCGAGGTTCCATCGACACATGAAGGCACACTTAAAGAGATATTAGTAAAAGAGGGTGAAGTTGTAGCCGTAGGAGCTCCTATCGCTATAATAGAGACTTCTGGTGAGGCTGACGCGGCAGCACCAGCAGTGGAGACCAAAGAAGAGGCTAAGGAAGAACTTATTGCTGCTGCACCTGCCCAAACCGCTAGCTTGATTTCAGCTGAACCTTCTACTGTTAGTCAAGTAAATGGGGTTCATGATGACAGGTTTTACTCTCCGCTTGTAAAAAATATTGCAAAAGAAGAAGGGATAGACGGTGCTGAGCTAGCAAAAATTCCAGGCACTGGAAAAAGTGGAAGAGTGACTAAAAAGGACATGATGAACTATTTGCAGAATAGATCGCAGGTGGTTGTTCAGCCAGTTCCAGCAATAGTCGAAGCTCCTTCAATTTCAGCACCTAAAGTTCCTGTGAGTATCTCTGGAGCAGATGAGATTATCGAAATGGATCGCATGCGAAAGATGATCGCCACTCGCATGGTTGAATCTAAAAGAATATCTCCTCATGTCACCTCTTTCGTAGAGGCTGATATGACGAATATCGTTCTTTGGAGGAACAAAAATAAGGAAGCATACAAGCAAAAATTCGGTGAACCAATCACCTTCACCCCATTCTTTATCGAGGCAATTGCTAAGGCAATACGTGATTTCCCCATGATTAATATTTCTGTAGATGGAGATAAAATTATTCGCAAAAATGACATCAACATTGGAATGGCAGTTGCCCTACCGAGTGGCAACCTAATCGTTCCAGTCATTAAAAATGCGGATCAACTGAATCTGGCAGGTATTTCCAAGAAAGTAAATGATCTAGCCAATAGAGGTCGAAATAATCAGCTTTCTCCTGATGATCTGGCAGGCGGCACTTATACAGTATCTAATGTCGGCTCATTCGGAAATGTAATGGGTACTCCTATCATTGCACAACCGCAGGTGGCAATCATGGCAGTTGGTGCTATTGTCAAGAAACCAGCAGTAATCGAAACACCTACTGGTGATGTGATAGGTATCAGACATAAAATGTTCCTTTC
>CAZLUY010000285.1:0-1968 GCA_964562785.1 uncultured Limnohabitans sp.
AGAGAATTTCAAAAACAAGGGAAGAACAACCTACCAATAGCCATTATTCAAAGTGGGACCACGGAGGAGGAGAAAGTTACAGCTGGAATAATATCAGACATCCTGATCAAAGCCGAAAGAGACCAGGTCAAAGCTCCTGCAATAATCATTGTGGGAGAAGTAGTCAAAGAGAGTGAAAAGCTAGCATCAATCTATAGAGAAGCCACCAGTCTTTAAATCAAAGGAGAAAATTCATGAATGATCTATATCCGATATTTCTAAAGGCCCATAAGTTAAATATCCTGCTTGTTGGTGGAGGGTTTGTTGGTACTGAGAAACTGCATTTCCTCCTTAAATCTAGTCCTGAAGCTCAGGTTACTGTGGTCTCAGAAGAATTCTGCGAGGATTTTCTTGACCTCGCTTTGGGTGCAAAGAACGTTACCTTGATAGAGGATTCTTACCAAGAAAAATATCTGGCAGGTAAGCACATAGTTGTCGCAGCTACCGACGATCCTCATGTAAACCTGCAGATCAGGGAAGAATCCAAAGAAAGATTTTTATTGGTCAATGTTGCTGATACGCCGGAGCTGTGTGATTTCTATCTGGGAGGGATTGTCACCAAAGGAAACTTGAAGGTAGCGATCTCAACGAATGGTAAATCCCCTACAGCAGCCAAAAGAATAAGGCAACTGCTGGAAGAGGTTTTGCCAGAAGAATTAGATGATCTGTTAGAAAATCTAAATGCTTACAGAGATACTCTTAAAGGTGATTTCGAATACAAGGTGAAGGCGATGAACGAAGCGACAGCCGAGTTAATCAGGAGATAAATAAGCCTCTACGCTATTCCCACACTCTCAACATTGGATCAACACCAGTCATTTCCCAATGACCCAAGGCCATCGGGATACACCCGATAGCATTAAGCCGATCAAAGAATTCTTTAACCGTGAAATCATCTCCATTGAGCTCCTTAATTCGGGCAAAATCGGCAAGGGCGTCTTCTAAAAGATGTTTCCCAGTTATATAGCTTGTTCCATAGCCCGGTTGTCTCATATATAGATGCTGCTCGAAAAGAAGTAGCTCCTTTTCTGTTTTCATCCATCCTCTCGGGGTGTAATTAGAATGAATTCCACCCGCCTCTACCATGGTCATTTCATTGGCATGAGCAAAAAGAGACCCAAGACCTCGAGCTGCTCTTTGGGCAATCATGATATAGACAATTTCTCGTGAGCGTGGTGAGTCTTCGTAAAGGCCTGCATCCATAAACATCTCTTCTACTGCTGTAGCAGTACCTTCATTTCTGGAATCGAAAATATTGTAAAGAAGAGGGTCTCTTCTAATCAACCTTGCATTGGGTTCGTTGTCCATTCTTGCAAGTTCAAACCAGTGGTAAAAGTGCGAATAGAGAGGTAGGGGGTCATAGTGCATCCCGATGTAGAAAAAGTTTCTCTTTTCTTTTGGAATAAAAGTGCCCCTGTGTTCCCTGAGAGCTGGTTCGAAATAATCCTTAACAGTTAGAATTTCCTGGTCTTCCAAGAAGCTCATCATTTTCTGGATGGATTTTTCGGTCAGCTCATTAAAGTCTTCTTCTGTATTTGCTTCAGGCAAAGGAGGAAGCTCACGATTTTGATGCTCTTCAAGTTTGAGTGAGTTCCATGCTCTTGCAAGCTCTCTTCGAAGAATCATAACCTCATGTTCCCATGTGAGTGGCACCAGATGAACGTTTTGCAAATACCAGGTATAGTTATCCTTTCCAATACCCGAAGGTTCGGTCTTTTTTGGTGCTTCTTCTTCGAGCCAACTAACAAGATCCTGAGTTGAGCTTATGGCATTTTGAATCTCCTGAGCGATTTCAGCATCATCCAGTTCAGGCATATCTAACAAGCCTTGAAGGTTAGAAGCCTGAGTTTCAATGGAAGGAATTCCAGCTGCCCAAAGCTCTTTGGCATTTCCGGTGAGATTAACTTTTGCCTGTTCATTGATAGCCGA
>CAZLUY010000286.1:0-2586 GCA_964562785.1 uncultured Limnohabitans sp.
TAGCCACCATCCGGAGTCGGAGTGATACGGATAATTGAACCCCTTAAATCATTTGTATTTCCAGAGGAGCGCTGAGCGTCTACATTTTCGGGTCTTCCTGGTCTTTCATCGATTGGATTATAATCGGAGGACTCGAAGGGAGTGGTATCATCGCCAAGAGAAACGTACAAATTGCCCTCAGCATCAAATTCCACAGATCCTCCTGAATGACAACAACCTCGGAAAACAGGAACCTCTAGCATTATCTTTTCAGATTCTTTATCAAGCAATCCCTCTACTAATGTAAATCTTGAAAGTCTGTTGATAGATGGACCATGAAGCGGAGCATAGTACAGGTATATCCATTGATTCTCCTCAAAGCCAGGATCCTTCGCGAGACCAAGTAATCCATCTTCCCCATCAGGATAGACTTCCAGATATCCAATCTCGAGTAACTCCTTACTTTCTCTAAAAAATTTCTTCAGTGAACCGTTTCTTTCAATGAATAGGATATCGCCATTTGCGAGCACTTCTAGCTCCATAGGTTCATTCAACCCCTCAACCAAAGCGATCTTTGTAAATCGGCTTTCCTCAGGCCTTAGGTCCGCATAAGGATCCTCATTTATGGCTGGACTACAAGCGAATCCAAATACCACTAGAGCAGCTACAATAAGTCGGTTCTTCATAAATCTTCTTCTCCGTTATAAAAATAAAGAATGGGCATCGATCTGAGTTTTAATTTTTTTGGACTTCCTCATAGTCTTTCTTTCGGGCTATCTCCTGTTTTAATGGTAAAATGAAAAAACCAGGCTCATCCGGGTCTTGGAGCCGACATTGCTTAACAAGTTTTAAACAAGCATTAGAATCTCCACAAAAGCTCTTCCGTGAAGAGATTGAACAGAATCAAAAATTAACTTGTTTACAATCCCAAACAGTATTTGTAAGTCACACTTATGAAATCTAAAATCATGTTTTCAACAATTTTAAGCACACTCATCGCATTGATTATCAGTGCATGTGGATCAAACACCCAAAGCGAATCCCTCAACGCATATGAGGAAACCATGCAAATGGATCTTCCAGCAAACACCCAGCTAGCCACCTTTGCAGGAGGCTGTTTTTGGTGTGTGGAAAGACCATTTGAAGGAATAGATGGAGTTTATTCCGTAACAAGCGGCTACTCCGGTGGAAAAGAAAAAAATCCTACTTACAATGAAGTAGCAAGTGGAAGAACTTCTCATCGAGAGTCTATCCAAATTGCTTTTGACCCTGAAGTAATCAGTTATTCAGAACTAGTTGATATTTTCTGGAAGACCTATGACCCAACTGATGTTGGCGGTTCTTTTTACGATCGAGGCACGCAGTATGAATCTGCCATTTTCTTCCATAACTCAGAGCAGAAAAGAGTGGCAGAAGCTTCTAAAAAGGCTCTCGATAAGTCAGGAAGATTCAATAAAAAAGTTGCCACGCCAATTATCAAATTCACAAACTTCTACCCTGCTGAAGATTATCATCAGGATTACTACAAGAAGAATCCAACAGAATACTATGCCTATTACAAAGGTTCAGGCCGCGAAGCTTTCATCAAGAACCATTGGCCAGAGTTAACTGCTGATAAGTATCCATCACCAAAGAAGTCAGAACTGAAGAAAACCCTTTCTCCACTGCAATTTGAAGTGACTATGGAGGATGCTACCGAGTACGCCTTCCAGAACGAATACAATGGAAATAAATCAGAAGGCATTTATGTCTGCATTGTTTCTGGCGCTCCATTATTCAGCAGCAAGGACAAGTATGAATCTGGTTCAGGGTGGCCAAGTTTCACCAAGCCAATTGATGCAAGGATTATTGATAAGCCAGTAGATAAAAGCTTAGGAATGACCCGAGTTGAGGTAAGGAGTAAATTAGGAAATAGCCATCTTGGTCATGTCTTCTATGACGGGCCAGAGCCGACCAATCTAAGGTATTGTATGAATTCAGCTGCAATGAAATTCATACCGAAAGAAGAAATGGAAGCCAATGGTTATGGAGATTATCTCTACCTGGTCAACTAACATAGAGCCCCGATATTCGGGGCTTTTTTTATGTTTTAATTCTTCTAAAGGTCAGATTAATCCTTGGCTCCCTAATCCTTTTCCTTTTGGGTAATTGATGTTCCCAATAGCGCTGGGTTTCTCCCTTCATAATCAGCAGGCTTCCTGAATCTAGCTCCACGCTCACCTTATTTTTTTTATCAGAATACTCCCTAAGCTGAAAGGTCCTCGAAGCACCAAAGGTCACGGACGCAATAGTTGGGTTTTCTCCTAATGAAGGCTCGTTATCGCGGTGCCATCCCATGGAGTCATTTCCATCACGATAGTAATTTAAAAGCACATGTGTGAAGCTTTCCTCCGACTCCTCTTCTATTGCAGATTTAATCTCATGAAGAAAACTGGTCCAGGGATATGTTTTCATTGTTATTCCAGAGTAACTGTAAGGAATGGACTCTTCTCCATACAGTGCGGTTAACCTTGGCTGCATCACTTCCTTCCCAAAAATTTTAATTGGTTCCTGTACCCAAAGAATCTGAGAACGCAATTTTCCCATAAAATCCATCGATTCCTGAAT
>CAZLUY010000287.1:0-4696 GCA_964562785.1 uncultured Limnohabitans sp.
GACACATCTGCTACACAGAAATATGTTCGATCACCTTTTTGAATCAGATCATAGTAATCTCCTCCCACTTGCCTGTATGGGAAATAGGTAACTGCTGCCTTCAGGCTCTCATGATAAGGAAGCTCCGCAGGGAAAAGCATATGCTGAACATTACTTGCGATAGAAATTTCCCTATTGACAACTTCCTGCTCCAATTGCTTTCTGGCAAAGCGCTTATTTTCTAAGGCCACCACCAAAATATTTGATAAAGCTTGTGTGAAGTCAAGATCTAATTCTTGATTTGGATCTTTTTGACTTAATAAAAGAATAGCGAGAATTTTCTCCTTGTGATAAACAGGTAAATAGGTCTCAAGTCCCTGTAGAGAATACCCATCATCCAATGCTAATCTAAGTTCACCTGTGCTTTTCTGATCCTCCACCTGGTCGGCTCTAATTATCTCAGGAACCTTGCATTTAACACCATGCTGGATTCTTTTTTCAAAATCCCCCTCTCTTGACACATAGAGTAAAAGAGCGTTAATGTTTAGGTGTACCAAGCATGTAAACTTATATATCTCACCAAGGACAGCTTCAGATTGGTTTTCATTGATAGCCTGAGTTATTTCTAGAAGAGATTTTAACTCGAGCTCTTTACGGCGATATTTCAAGTCTTGAATCTCTTTCATTAACCCATATTGTGCTTCATCAACCCTTCTTTTGTCGCAAGGAAAAAAAGATTGGTAGCTTCTTGTTGAAAATCAATTTTTGAAAAAATTTCCTCATCTGGAGATCTTAGACATTTGATCCAACCCTTGTCCTGAAGGCTCTCTAAGGTCCTTAGGATAAGATCATTTTCCCAACCCAATGTTTCCACCAAATGGCTGTAGGGCTGGACAAAATAAAGCTCATCTATTAAGTCAAATTCTTCGTCACTCATGCGATTCGGTAAAAATAGTATTTCTTACCGTAGTCCTTCCTCTCCATTCAAATTTTCCAGAGAGTGTTCCAAAAGCAACCAGAATTACGAAAACAGGATGTAACAGGGATGTTAGGATAAAGTAATGCCATTCCAATTGAACATCGTAAAACCGTAAGACAGCGGATAGTACAAGCCCCTCCACAATAAATTTAATGGCCCAAATCGTAGCTAGCTGCGCTAAGGTGAAGCCTCCTATGAAAACCAAAACCAAGCTGAGAATCCAAAAAAGCTGAATGAAAAAAGCTGAGAGGGCCGAAAGTTTATGAAACCAACCTTCATGCAATTTCCATTTGGAAGCCCACCTCACTCGCTGATTCCAAAGCAAGTAGAAACTATCCTGCGCCAAGGTTCTGATTAAAGTTGAAGGATGGTTTAAGTAAAGAGTGGCATCTACACCAAACTGACCAACAATTTTCTTTAACAGAAATTCATCATCTCCTGATAGATGATCCTCATTACCTAAATATCCTCCGACTTCTTCAAAAGTCTTTTTTCTGAAGGCAAGGTTAGCAGCGCTACACATTAAAGGAAGTTTTCGCTGAAAAGAGAATTTGGTGGTGAGTAGAATACTTGCCCAGTCAATAATTTCAAAAAAGGCCTGCTGGATATTCTTTCTTTTGGGTAAGACCGGACCAGCCACAAGTTTAATTTTTTCATCTCCAAAAGGTCTTATCATTTCTTGAATCCAATCCTTTGACCATTCACAGTCTGCATCGGTCATCAAGATGACTTCCCCATTGGCATGGGACACAGCCTGAGAAATTGCAGCTTTTTTTCCCTGGCCTAGGCTATGAAGAGATCGAACAAATGAGAACTCTGTCTCCATGGATTCCAGGAATTTTCCGGTGTCATCTTCACTATGATCGTTGATAAGAATTACCTCGAGCTGGTCATTCTCCAAATCTCTTATTTGCTTTTTTAGCCTTGGAAGATTTGATATTTCATTTCGACATGGAATGATCAAGGTTTTACCTAGCTCCACATCTCGTACTTGTCCCACATTCGGATTTTCATACCATAGCTTTAGCATCCAGCCAAGAAGTAAGGCATACAAGAGAACATAAATCAGATAAAAACTTAGCATCTTTTCAGCTATCTTGCCGAGGTGAGTAAAGAACCTAAAATTGGGTCAAAGGAAAAAATAATCCTTGGCATAGATCCCGGCACCAATGTAATGGGCTATGCCCTCATAAAAACTTCAGGGAAGCAATACTCCATCATCCAATATGGCGTAATTCAGCTCAAAAAGTACGGTAGTCACGAGTTGAAACTCAAAAAAATATTTGAGCGCATTTCTTCAATCATTGAAGAGTTCATACCGGATTCGGTAGCCCTGGAAGCCCCCTTTTATGGAGCAAATGTTCAATCCATGCTAAAGCTGGGAAGAGCTCAAGGGGTGGCCATGGCGGCAGCACTTTCCAGAGAAATACCTATCACTGAGTATTCACCGAAAAAGGTGAAACAATCCGTCACTGGAAACGGAAATTCCTCCAAAGAACAAGTGGCAGCAATGCTACAGACTTTATTCAATTTGAAGGAATTACCAAAATACCTGGATGCTACGGACGCTCTAGCTGTAGCCCTATGTCATCATTTCCATGAAGGCCGTGTACAGAGTCGTGGAAGAAGTCAGGGATGGAAATCCTTTATCGAGGAAAATCCCGACAGGATAAAAAAAAGCTAGGATACAGATTTAGAAATCCCAGCCAGCGGATAGTTTGAATACCCTGTTATTGACATCATTGTCAAAGTAATTTAGATCAGTCAATCCAAAGTCATAACTAACCTGAGCATTTATTCCGAAGGGTAGATTAAATGCTACACCAACTACGGCCGCGATATCATAGCCTCGAATTACTTCGGTACTCGAATCAGAACCATTGCCATCCTCATAATTCCTCGCAATCAAGACGGAACCCTGAGGCCCTGCGAAAATATTCAAGGCCGGAAGAAAATTTAATCTTACTAAAATAGGTACATCGACATAATGCAAGTTTTCATTAATCTTTGCCCCTGTTTGACCGTCATTGGTCTCATATCCTTTTTTGCCATAATAAATCCCAGGTTCCAGAGAGAATAGTGCTGCATCAGCCCTATAGTACGCACCGACATGGAAGCCAGATTTTGGCTTAAAGTTGGTATCCTCAAAGTTCGACGAACTATATCCTGCTCGTATACCGAATTGAGCGTGAGCAGTTTGTATGGTCATGAAAATCAGTAAGGCAAAGAATATTTTTTTCATTAAGGCAATTATTTAAATTGATGATAAAACTAGTGGTACATTTTTGAAAAAGTCCTCTAAACCAACAATTTTTTGTTATGGATCTAGAAAAATTTGATGCAATCCTCAGCTCTTTCCCCAATGTAGGACAGGAAGCAATCGATGCGTTTAAGGAGCGATTCGTTCCAATTGACTTTGAGAAAGGTGAATTTCTTGAAAAACAAGGGCAGATTGCTAATCACCTTTACTTCATCAGAGAAGGTTCGGTTCGGAGTTATTATCTAAGAGAAAAGCGTGATATCACAGTTTCATTCAGTTTGGATGGGGAGTTTATCACCTCCATGTATTCCTTTGTTACCCGAGGTCCATCCTATGAAAACATTGAGTGTCTTGAAGCATGCAAGTGTATGAGAATAACTCATTCAGATCTTCAGGAACTCTGCTTAATTCAGCCAGGGGTAGAGCATGCATATCGCTTATTCCTTGAGAAATACTATATCGCTCTGGAAGAACAATTTGTGTTCTCAAAATTCAAAACAGCTAGAGAGAGGTATCTGGAATTGATCGAAAACAGACCAAAAATAATTCAGAAAGCCTCTGTGGGGCAAATTGCCAGTTACCTTGATATGAGCATAGAAACGCTTTCGAGAGTCCGATCTAAAATCTAGTTAATTTGATTTTAGTCAATGTCAAGGGGCAGAGCTTTGATTATTTTTGTGAAATTATCGCAAACAAAAGCACGGTTATGAAGAAGTTTTGGTACCCTTTGGCACTTTTAGCCTTATTTATTTTTGTTTCATGTAGCTCAAGCTCCGACGAGCAAAGCTTCGATTCTTCCAATTTAGAGAAGGCCTCTCAGGAAGAGGTTGATAAGATTGTCGAAGCCTTTATCATGGCAGAAGATGGTGAGACAATAGAAATTCCAGCCGGATTCTATGCTTTCAATACGCAGCTGATTATCGATAATAAAAGCAACATCACTATCAAGGGACAGGGAATGGAAGAAACGGTTCTATCTTTCCGTGATCTGAAAGTAGGTGGTGAAGGAGTCAAAATTGTGGGCAACAATATCATTATCGAAGACCTTAGTATTGAGGATGCTCCAGGTGATGGTGTTAAGGCTCAGCATACTGATGGTATTACCTTCAGAAAAATCAATGTAACATGGACCAATGGAGACAAATCCAAAAATGGTACCTATGCTATCTATCCTGTACAATGCAAAAATGTGATGATCGATGGAGTGATCGCTTCACATTCCAGAGATGCGGGGATTTATGTTGGTCAATCTGAGAATATCGTAGTAAAGAATTCTCTAGCTTTTGGTAATGTGGCAGGGATTGAAATTGAGAACTGCGACAATGCAGAAGTATTTGATAATGTAGCTAGAGACAATACTGGGGGTATTCTAGTGTTCAACCTTCCAGGTCTTCCAAAAGCCGATGGAAAGGGTACTAAAATCTATAACAATACCATCATCGATAACAACCATGAGAATTTTGCCACACCTATTGGTG
>CAZLUY010000288.1:0-3134 GCA_964562785.1 uncultured Limnohabitans sp.
GGGAACCGGTGTATCAGATATGGCCATAGATCCGGAAAATCCGGATATCATCTATGCAGCCATGTGGTCAGTACATATCAATACCTGGGGTTTGAATTCAGGTGGTGAAGGAAGCGGAATCTATAAATCCACCGATGGTGGAGATACCTGGGAGCCTTTGAATAAATATGGATTACCCTTTGGAGCGGAGCGACCAGTCGGAAAAACCTCAGTGGATGTTTCCCGAAGTAATCCCAACATTGTTTATGCACTTTTTGAAGCCGAAAGTCCAGAAGTTTGGCGATCCGAGGATAAAGGAATGAGCTGGACGCTAATGAGCCAGGAGCATGACTGGAATGAGCGAGCGCCATACTATACCCGACTTCGCGTTAACACCGGTGATCCGGATGAAATCTATTCCATGACGGTTCGCTTTACTCATTCTCTGGATGGTGGAAAAACAAGAAACCCCAGACCACCTAGAGGTGGCGGAGATAATCACGACATCTGGATCAATCCTACCAATCCCGATCATTATATGGTGGCCCATGATGGTGGAGTCAGCATCACCTATAATCATGGCAAGTCTTTCCAGCGCGTAGTTCTGCCAATCGCTCAGATGTATCATGTAGCGGTAGATGATCAGATCCCTTACAATGTCTTTGGTAACAGGCAGGATGGCTGGTCATATATGGGACCAAGTAATTCCCTTGCCGGATATATCCCATTGGGACTTTGGAAAGGTGTAGGTGGCTGTGAGTCTGGCTTCGCAAAGCCGGATCCGGTTGATAATAACATTATCTGGTCAGGATGCTACGATGGAGGTCTGGATAGACATGATCTTCGAACAGGGCATTCTCGAGACGTTCGCGTTTGGCCGGAGGCTGGCTATGGCTGGGCTCCGGCGGATATGAAATTCAGATGGCATTGGAACTTCCCTTTAAGTCATTCTCCACATACCGCAGGTCGAGTTTATGTTGGTTCTCAGTTTGTGCATATGACAGATGATGGAGGCCAAAGCTGGGAGGTGATATCACCAGATTTGACTTTAAACCTAAAGGATCATCAGCAAAATTCCGGCGGTGTTGCCATAGACAACCTGATGACCTTTGATGGAGCTACGCTATTTGCCATTGAGGAATCCAAGTTTGAAGCCGGAGTAATCTGGGTAGGTTCCAACGATGGGCAGGTGCAACTCACCAAAAATGGTGGTGATAGCTGGGAAAATCTAACTGCGAATATCCCAGACCTACCAGAATGGGGAACCATCGCCAATATCGAGCCTTCGAGATACGATAAGGCTACGGCCTATATCACCGTGGACTTGCACCAAATGGGTGATTTCGATCCATATATTTTCAAGACTACTGACTATGGTCAGAGCTGGACCAAGATCTCTGGATCAATTCCAAAATCTGAATCCTCCTTTGTGCATGTGTTGAAGGAAGATCCAAAAAGAGAAGGAATGCTTTATGCGGGAGTGGATAATGGAATATTTGTAAGCCATGATGATGGAGCAAGCTGGAATCAGCTTAAGTTAAACCTCCCTCCTGCTCCGGTTTACTGGTTGGAAATTCAGGAGCGATTTGATGACCTCGTCGTGGGAACCTATGGTCGAGGGTACTATATCCTCGATGATCTTTCTGCAGTTCGTGGGCTGGATCAAAAGTCGTCTCTGGCATTCTATGATGTAAGAGATGCCTGGAGATTCAACAATAAGGAAAATATCAAGACCGATGGAGCAAGCTTTAACTCCGGAAGGAACCCAAGTTATGGTGCGAGCCTGAACTACTTTATCCCCGAGCAATTTGAAGGAGAAGGAAAAATTGAAATTCGGGATGATCAGGGCGAGCTGGTAAGAACGCTTAATGCCCGACTAAATCAGGGGGCAAACAGAATGCAGTGGGATCTACGCTATGAACCAACCTACAGACCAAAGCTTAGAGTAGCACCTCCGGGCCGTCCATGGGTTCAGTTGAATGGTGAAGGCTGGAGACCGCTAGTGCAATGGGATCTGGATTTGATGGCAGGGCAGTTTGGTCCCAGAGTCGTACCAGGAACCTACGAAGCCACTCTTATCCTCAGCGATAAGGATGGAAATGAAACAGATCGTACCTCTGCTAATTTCCAGGTTCTCAAAGATCCAATGGCGGAAGGAAGTATTGATGATATCCGGGCTCAGGTCAGCTTCTCACTTCAGCTTAGAGATGCTATGAACCTGGCAGTAAGTAATATCAATACGGTGGAAGTTCTCCGCTCAGAACTGGAAGCTATTATCGCAGAAGGAGCAAATAATGCGACTACAGAGGAAGCTGTAAGATTAAAAGCGGCCGCTGAGGAGATCGCCAATAAGCTATATGATATTCAGCTCACCGGCGCGCGGGAAGATGCTTTCCGCTCCCCTATCAAGCTCTATGGAAGACTAAGTGCCTTGGCTTCCGATATCAATTCCAGTGGGATAGATTTCCGCCCAACCAATCAGCAGGGAGAAGTTTATGAAGTCCTTGATGCAAGACTTCAGGCAGCCATTCAACAGTTCGATGAGCTAGTTAATCAGGATATAGAAGAATTCAATAAAGCCCTTCAACAGCAGAATCGAAAGATTGATTTAGAGGGAACTGGGGGTGAGGAGTAAATTGATGAGAGAACTATCGTCTTCAGGTTGAACACAACATTAACACTAATAAGAATTAAAACTGAATGGGAATCCAGAAATTAGAAGAGCTTGCACGCGAATACTCTTTATCAGATCAACTTGTAGACCAGAGGGTAAATGACCGGCTTTCATTCATAGAGAAATTCCCCCTGACTAAATTAAAAGACTTATCCATTGATCAATTTGTACAGGGCACAGATGATAACAGTTTTTGCTATTGGTTAGAGTTTAAAAAGATTGGCTTCGGCATTGGTGGTGGTAATGCATCAAAATTTGGCATTTACAAAACAAAAAACGGAGAAGAAATCGTTTATGCGACTGGATATGGAAAGAACAAAACTTTCCTAGATGACCAAGCAGCTCAGGTTTATTTTTCTGATTTATTATCAAAAATTCTAAAAGCACTAGACTTCACCAGAAGTGATAAGATTGAAAAAATAAAAGAACTCGAAATTCCTATGTGGAATATGGTTCTTCAAAAAATCTTAGCAATCTACTT
>CAZLUY010000289.1:0-8093 GCA_964562785.1 uncultured Limnohabitans sp.
TCCGAGGAGGAAAAGGTTGCTGCCGTCACGTTTCCGTTTTCGTAAGTAATACTTGTTTCACTGATTTTGGCGTCATTTCTCCATCTTTCAGTTTTTGTTATCAAACCGTCAGAATATAAAAACCGGAATGATTGTGTTTCACCCAAAAACCTCCAGGAGATCTTTGAAAGTAAATTTCCCTCATAGTCAATAGTGTAACCACTTTCCTCTGAATCACTAGTAGTGACGCTGGTAATCCTGCCATCAGTATACGCCCCATTGACGCTAAATCTTGTATTGGTACTTGCATCGAGGCCGCTTTCAACTTTGGTAAGGTCACCGTTATTATCGTAGGTAAATGTAAATTCTCCAGCTGTTAGCACCTGGCAGCGATTGGCTACGTTCATTTCTGAATCATTACCGCTGCCGCAGGAAATGATGGTACTCAGCGTAGTAATGGCTAGCAAAAGGAACAAAGTCCTGCTTTGAGAATGGACAGTATTTTTCATAATGGTGGTGTTAGATGGAGAAAAAAATCTTAGAATAAACTTGCAAAAAAATGCGAAAAAAGCAAATTAAAGACTTAGTGGTCAGAGGGTTGTAAATTTTCCGGATGTCGAGATTATTCAACCTCAGTTTGGTTGGCCCCAAAACAAAAAAGTCCTAATAATTCTGTCAGGACTTTTGCTTGCAGAGGCGGAGAGGACTGAGCGTGAAAAAACAGTCCGGTGGACTGTTTTAGTGAAGGGCCATTACTGAGGGTAGACCCGGCGCCTCCCAGATTCAAATATGGGGAGATTGGTTTTGCCTATCCCGTTTGGGATATCTGGCGCAAGTAAAAGTCCATTCGCTTCGCTCACTCTTTTTTGGTTAAATATGCTCATTCAAACGTTGTTTGATTCGCACCAAAACCAAAAAAAAAGCCCAGACATTGTTGTCTGAGCTTTTGCTTGCAGAGGCGGAGGGATTCGAACCCCCGGTACCTCGCGGTACAACGGTTTTCAAGACCGCCGCATTCGACCACTCTGCCACGCCTCTGTGATCAAATTCGATTGGAGTGCAAAAGTATATTTAATCTCTGCTTTTGCAAAGCAAATCACTCTCATTTTTTTCAAGTGCTTGATAATGAGTTTGAAAATTAATCCATCACATTAGAAAACTCCTCTTCTTCATCAGGAGTCCTTCGAATATCTTCTCTGATAAGGTCTAGACTGACATTCACTTCGAAGCAAATCAGAACAATAAGTGAGGTGATCCATAGCCAAAGCATAAGGCCTATCAGAGTTCCAATAGAGCCATAGAGCTTATTATAACTGGCAAAGTTGTTTAGGTAAAAAGTGAAACCGTAAAAGCCAAAAGTGATCAGAAGACCAGCCATTTTTGCTCCAATAGACCCAAACTTCCATTTGTCATGAACTGCAGGGGCGAACCGGAAAATAAATGCACAGGCTATGTAGAACATGAGCAGGAGCATGAAAAATTTAAAAGCTTGAAAGAGGAATAATAAAAAGCCCGAGTTAAAGACATGAGTCTCCTCAATCTGATTGATTAGGAGGTTGCCAAAAATCATGATGGTGCTAGCTGCAAATACGGTTGCCGCTAACATTATGACAATTAATAAGGCAATTGCCCGGGTCTTAAAGAAGCCTCTTGTATCCTTAGTTTTATATACGGAGTTGAAGGAATCCATCATGGAGACCACCCCTTGAGTAGAGGCAAAAAGGGCGAAGAAAAAGCCTAAAGAAAGGAGGCTTTGACGAGAAGTGGACACGATGTCCATTATGGTATTTTCTGATTGATTATAAAGTTCTCCCGGTAGAATTTCTCGGAAAAAAGAAAGGATATTCTCTTGATTCACCAATGGAAAAAATATCTCCAAATAAGGGACCAAGTTCAATAGGAACAGAATTAAAGGGAAAAGAGCGATCGTGAAGCTGAATGCCATGGAGCCTGCCCGCTCATTGATATCATCTTTTTTTAGTTGCTCGATGAATGTCGAACCAAGGTTGTATAGGTTGTTTTCTCTATGGCCGAAATGAACCTTCTTGAGCTTTTTAGCTTGATGATATAACTCCTCCTGAAAATGCTGGATTTTGTCTTTTAACACTATCGTCTAGAAATACGACTTGAGTAAATCTAATAAATTCTTCGGAGGTCTGGTTGGACGATGAGTCTCTTTATTTAGAAAGGTAAGAGTAGTGGAACCTTCCGTAATTAGCTCTTCCATTTCATTAAAAACTTCGTAATCAAATTTGATTCGAATTCCAGGGAATTCAGGGATTCGTGTCTTTATGGTTAAAAGCTCATCGTACTTTCCAGGCTTATGATATTTGATTTGACTTTCCAAAACAGGCATCATTACTCCTTCTTCCTCCATCTGCTTATATGAGAAGCCAACTGAACGCATGGCTTCTACTCGTGCGACTTCGAAATACATGGCGTAATTTCCATAGTAGACATAACCCATCTGGTCAGTCTCGGCATATCGAACCCTTACTTGTGTTTCCGCCTGATACATTATCTGTAAATATTAGCTCGATTGAGTGCAGCTTGATATCGTCTCGCGTTAGCATTGTGCTGCGATAGGTTGGTAGCAAATGCATGGTATCCTGAAAAATCTTCCTTGGCACACATGTATAAATAAGCATGTTCCTCGGCATTTAAAACTGCATCTAATGAGGAAATATCAGGAAGATTAATTGGGCCAGGAGGTAGACCTAGATTTTTATATGTGTTGTAGGGGCTATCAATCTCCTTATGCACATTGAGGACTCTTTTGATTTCGAAATCTCCCAAGGCATATACCAGAGTTGGGTCGGCCTGGAGGTACATTCCCCTATTGAGTCTATTCATATAAAGGCCAGCGATTCTCGGTCTTTCGTCCGCCTTTTGCTGACTCTCTGCTTGAACGATAGAGGCTAGTGTGGTTACTTCTTTTGGGTTTAGCCCCAAAAGACTTGCCTTATCCCTGCGTTCCTGAGTCCAGAATCTTTGATACTCTTTATTCATTCTCTCAAAAATATCCTCAGGGCTGCTGTCCCACCATACTTCATATGTATTTGGGATGAACATCCCCATGATGGTTTCTTCTTCGAAATCGAATTGTCGGATGTAGACGGAATCCTGGATTAGGTCTAGGAATTGTTCCTCACTCATTTCCAGGTTTTTGGTGATCTTTTCAGCCAAATCCTCTTTAGTGCGAATGTTGTTAAAGGTCAGTTTGATCGGTGATTGGTTCCCTGATCGAAGAAGTCGAACCAATTCGATATTGGTCATTTTTGGCTCAATAATGTATAGCCCTGACTTAACAGATTCCTGGTATCCCAGAACCTTTGATACAAAACCGAAGCTCAGGGCATCATTGATAACTTTTTCATCATATAGCTCATTATTCACCTGGGCAAAGGTCGCATTACTTGGAATCTTAAGGGCATAAGCCTGTTCGGACTCAAGCAATACATTAGGGCTGTAAAATACCTGGTAGAAATAGAAAGTAAAGGATATCGCGAGCACGGATCCTGTGACAATCAGAACCAGGAGAAATTTTCTTTTCTTATCGGTAATCATACGTTGCAAAATTAGCAAAAAGCCTTAATCTGAAACGCTCATTCAAAGATTGGGTTTAGACTAATAATACTACCTTTAGCGCATGCAGAATATTCGCGTGGTATGTGCAATTATTTTTCGTCATAAAAAGTTGCTCTGTGCCAAAAGAGGCCCTTATATGTCCAATCCGGGTCTCTGGGAATTTCCAGGAGGCAAAGTAGAAAATAATGAAACGGATGAGGATGCTCTTAAAAGGGAAATTCATGAAGAATTAGGAATAGTTATCAATGCTAAGAAGAAATTGATGAGTGTACATTCTACCCTTCCTTCAGGCAAAGCAATTGAATTGATTGCCTATTTTGCGGAATGGGAGAGTGGCGAAATAGATTTGAAGGAACATGAACAGACGGTTTTCGCTGAGATTAACGAAGCCTTCAAACTTGATTGGTCGAGCGCTGATATACCTATCTTGGAAAGACTAAGAGAAGAAATAATTGCAAACTAGAATTCATGCCAGCTGAATTTGTAAAAATTTATCCTGAGAATCCTGAAATGAGCAAAATTGTCCAAATCGCGAAGATTTTGGATGCAGGGGGTGTAGTGATTTATCCAACGGATACGGTCTATGGGATGGGCTGTGATATCACTAATCAAAAGGCAATAGATAAAATCTGCAGGATTAAAGGTATTAATCCTAAAAAGCACAACTTCTCCTTTATCTGTGCAGACCTCAGCAATATCTCAGAATACACTAGAATTATCAGCAAGCCAGTTTTTAAAATGATGAAAAAGGCCTTTCCAGGTCCTTTTACTTTTATTCTTGATGCAAGCAATGAGGTCCCCCGGATTTTGCACAGTCGACGTAAGACGGTTGGGATTCGAGTTCCTGATCATACAGTTCCGCGTTTGCTTGTAGAAGAACTCGGTCGGCCAATTCTTACTACCTCTATTGTAGATGAAGATGAGGTTATCGAGTACTCCACAGACCCTGAATTGATTTTTGAGAAATTCAGAGACCAGGTTGATGTGGTGATTGATGGAGGATATGGGCAGAATGTTGCATCGACAGTTATCGATTGTACGCATGAACCTGTTGAGATACTCCGTGAAGGACTAGGAGACTTAGACGAGATTTTATAGCCATGAGAAGAATTGGTGTAGATCTACCATTTTTCCCAAACCTAGAATTCTTCACTGCTATCCATGGTTACGATGAGTTGGTCCTTTTTCCAGCACAAATTTTCCGACGCAGATCCTTTATCAATCGAATGGATATTCGGGGTCCAAATAAGGTGCAGCGTTTGAGTATCCCAATTCAAGGGCGAAGACCTTCAATTCCTGAATCAGATCTTCTAATCAATTATCAAGACAAGTGGGTTTCGGATCATCTCAGGAGCATTCAAAGTGCTTATGGGAAGGCCCCTTTTTTTGAATATTATTTCCCCTATGTAGAGTCTTTGTATGAATCGGGGGTTGACTCCCTATGGGAATTGAATAAGCAATCTCTGACATTATGTCTACGTCTACTTCAGCTTTCTGTCAAAGTCGCCGAGTGTAAAATTGAGGGAGATATTCCCATTGAAAGTGACATAAGGGGGCAAATATCAACTAATCAGGACTTTAGCTCTCGTTTGTTTTATCGTCCCCACGTCTATTTCCAGCTTTTTGGCTCAGACTTTGAACCTAATCTCAGCGTTCTCGATTTGTTATTTTGTGTGGGTCCTGAAGCAAAAATGATTATTCAGGCATCCGTCAATAAAACCTTGAACAATCGTTAAATTGATTGTGTTTTTAAAACAAAATCGGTAACATTCGTTAGGGAATATTATACAATCAGAAAGGAAATAAATGGAAGCAAAATTTTCAAATAGAGTCAAGGAGGTGATTTCTCTCAGCCGGGAGGAAGCACTGCGACTGGGCCATGATTATATTGGCACAGAACACCTCCTGCTCGGGATGATTCGTGAAGGAGAAGGAGTGGCTGTTTCCATGCTTAAAAAACTGGGAGTACCATTAGATGAATTACGTAACTCCATCGAAAGAGCAGTTAAAGGTACTGCTAACCACAATGTGAAAAACATGGCAAATATCCCTCTGACCAGACAGTCAGAGAAGGTATTGAAGATTACGTATTTGGAAGCTAAAATTTTTAAAAGTCAATTGATAGGAACAGAGCATCTGCTGCTGTCTATATTGAGAGACGAGGACAATATTGCAACACAAATTTTGAATAAGTTCGACGTTAGTTACGACTCCGTAAAAGAGATGCTGGAGATGTCCGGCGATGCTGCCCCTAGTTCAAGAGCAGAGGCAGAAGATGGTGAAGAAGACGGATCTAAATTATTTGGGTCCTCCGGTGGAGGTGGTTCTTCCAGTTCTAAGCAGGGAAGTGAAAAATCCAGAACACCAGTTTTGGATAACTTTGGTAGAGATCTGACCAAAATGGCCGAAGAGGATAAATTGGATCCAATTATCGGTCGTGAAAAAGAGATTGAGCGCGTTGCTCAGGTTCTTTCTCGAAGAAAGAAAAATAATCCAATTCTTATTGGTGAGCCAGGAGTGGGTAAAACTGCCATAGCTGAAGGCCTTGCGCTAAGAATTGTTCAGAAAAAGGTATCACGAGTTCTTTTCAATAAGCGCGTTGTGACACTTGATTTGGCCTCTTTGGTAGCAGGCACTAAGTATAGGGGACAGTTTGAGGAAAGAATGAAAGCTGTGATGAATGAATTGGAGAAGTCTCCAAATGTAATTCTATTCATTGACGAGCTTCATACTATAGTTGGAGCAGGAGGAGCAAGTGGATCTCTTGACGCATCGAACATGTTTAAGCCAGCTCTTGCCAGAGGCGAGATCCAATGTATAGGTGCTACCACACTTGACGAATACAGACAGTACATTGAGAAAGATGGTGCATTGGCTCGTCGATTCCAGATGGTGATGGTTGATGCGACGTCTCCTGAGGAAACGATCCAGATCCTGGAGAACATCAAGGATAAATATGAGGAGCATCACAATGTAAACTATACGCCAGAGGCTGTAGAGGCATGTGTAAATCTTTCGGATAGATATATCTCTGATAGGTTCCTTCCGGATAAGGCTATTGACATAATGGATGAGGCTGGAGCTAGAGTTCATATCAACAATATTCACGTCCCTGAAGACATCCTCAAGCTGGAAGAAGAGGCAGAAGAAATTAAGATTGAGAAGAACCGTGTGGTTAAATCTCAGAAATATGAAGAGGCTGCTCAGCTAAGAGACAAGGAGAAGAAACTTCTTGAGCAGTTGGAACTCGCCAAAGCTAGATGGGAGGAAGAGAGTAAGTCAAGAAGATTTACTGTTGACGAAGATCATGTGGCTGAAGTCATTGCTATGATGACCGGAATTCCTACCAAGCGTATTGCCCAGAAAGAGGGTACAAAGCTTTTGAGTATGCAGGAAGACCTGAGTGGTAAGGTGATCGGTCAAGATGAAGCGATTAAGAAATTAACAAAGGCGATTCAGAGAACAAGAGTTGGTCTGAAGGATCCTAAAAAGCCAATCGGTTCATTTATTTTCCTTGGACCTACTGGTGTCGGTAAGACGGAGTTAGCCAAAATGTTGGCTACATACTTATTCGATAAAGAGGATTCTTTAATTCGAATTGATATGTCTGAATACATGGAGAAATTCTCCGTATCCAGATTGGTAGGAGCGCCTCCAGGTTATGTTGGATATGAAGAGGGCGGTCAGTTAACTGAGAAAGTTAGAAGAAAGCCGTATTCAGTTGTCCTGCTTGATGAGATTGAGAAGGCACATCCCGATGTGTTTAACATCTTACTTCAAGTTTTGGATGATGGTATCCTTACTGATGGCCTTGGTCGAAGAGTTGATTTCAGAAATACGATCATAATCATGACTTCGAATATTGGAGTTCGTGACCTCAAGGATTTCGGTAGCGGTATTGGCTTTGCCAACCAGGCTAAGAAGGACAACATGGATGAGATTATGAAAGGCACCATTCAATCGGCCTTGAAGAAAGCATTCAGTCCTGAATTCCTTAACAGATTGGATGATGTTGTGGTCTTCAATTCACTAGATCAGGAGCATTTGTTCAAGATCATCGATATCAGTCTTGGAAAGTTATTCTCCAGAATTACTGACCTAGGATATAAGATTGAATTGACTAAAAAGGCTAAAGCATTCCTATCTGAAAAAGGATATGATCAACAATACGGAGCAAGACCGCTGAACAGAGCCATCCAAAAGTATTTGGAAGATGCCGTAGCGGAAGAAATCCTGAAGGGGGATCTCTCCGAAGGCGATGTGATCAAGGCGGATTATTCTGGAAAAGGCGAAGAGCTTACCATCTCTGTGAAGAAAAAAGCCAAAGCTGATAAGGGATAATTTTAGTAGATATAAATAAAAAAAGCCCTGACTGAAAAGTCAGGGCTTTTTTGTTAGGGGGAATCTTACAATGAGATGATAAAAAAGAGAATTGATGCACCTAAGACGACTATCATTTTTTGAGCCTTCTCTTTAAGTGACTTATCTACTTTCCTTCTTCTAATTAGCAAAACGGCCATACTTAA
>CAZLUY010000290.1:0-20785 GCA_964562785.1 uncultured Limnohabitans sp.
TTTGAGTGAATTGATTTGATTTCGCGATAAACAAAATATTCTTCTGCTATTTCCTGCTTTGGATTTCATCCTTTTGATTGACCTGCTTACCTTTGCGCATGGCAGAAAAAATCTTAATTCTTGACTTTGGTTCTCAGTATACCCAGCTAATTGCTAGGAGAGTACGAGAGCTCAATGTTTACTGTGAAATTCACCCATACAACAATGTTCCTGAAATAGGAGAAGAGACCAAGGGAGTAATCCTTTCGGGATCCCCTTGCTCGGTACGAGATGAGGATGCGCCAGATCTTGATTTGGACGTCTTAAGAGGCAAGCTTCCATTATTGGGGGTTTGTTATGGATCCCAGCTTTTAGCCCAAAAATATGGTGGCGAAGTACTTCCATCAGAAATTCGTGAGTACGGTAGAGCCAATCTTTCGCACATAGATAATCACCACGATTTGCTCAAGGAGATGAGTCATGGTTCCCAGGTGTGGATGTCTCATGGTGATACCATCAAGGAATTACCGGATAATTTTGAGGTGATTGCGAGCACGGATTCGGTGAGAGTTGCGGCATTTCGAGTTAAAGATGAAGAGACCTTTGGAATTCAATTCCACCCAGAGGTGACACATTCTTCTGAAGGGAAAAATCTCTTGAGAAACTTTGTCGTTCAGATTTGTGGCTGTTCTCAGGATTGGACTTCAGATGTATTTATAGATTCTACCGTAGCAGAGTTAAGAGAAAAGCTTGGGGACGATAAAGTAGTTCTTGGGCTTTCTGGAGGTGTTGATTCATCAGTCGCTGCCACACTGATCCATAAGGCTATTGGCAGCCAGCTTACATGTGTGTTTGTAGACAACGGCCTATTAAGAAAGAATGAATTTGAGGAAGTCTTAGACTCATACCAGCACATGGGCTTGAATGTGATTGGTGTTGATGCAAAGCAGAGATTTTATGATGCCTTGGCCGGACTATCGGACCCTGAAGCAAAAAGGAAGGCTATAGGTCGAGTTTTCATCGAAGTTTTTGATGATGAAGCCCATAAGATAGAGGGCGTAAAATGGTTAGGTCAGGGTACGATTTACCCTGATGTCATCGAATCTGTTTCCGTAAAAGGTCCTTCGGCGACTATCAAATCGCACCATAACGTTGGAGGTCTACCAGATTTCATGAAGCTTTCAGTTGTGGAGCCTTTAAATACTTTGTTTAAAGATGAAGTAAGAGAAGTTGGTAGAGCATTGGATATTTCAGAGGATATTATCGGTAGACACCCTTTCCCAGGTCCAGGTCTAGCTATTAGAATCCTGGGTGATGTGACCGCCGAGAAGGTAGCTACTCTGCAGGAAGTTGATCATATTTTTATCAAAGGCTTAAAAGATCATGGTTTGTATGATGATGTTTGGCAAGCAGGAGCAATGCTTCTTCCTATCCAATCTGTTGGAGTTATGGGAGATGAGCGAACGTATGAAAGAGTCGTTGCCTTGAGAGCAGTTGGTTCAGTAGACGGGATGACTGCTGATTGGATTCACTTGCCTTATGAATTTCTTGGTAAAATGTCCAATGAGATCATCAATCGAGTGAAAGGAGTTAACCGAGTTGTTTATGATATTTCTTCAAAGCCACCAGCTACGATTGAGTGGGAGTAAAACCACATTTACAAATAATAATAACCCAGGAGAAATCCTGGGTTTTCTTTTTCTCTCAATCCTGATCCAGGCTTTGGGAATGGAAAATATGGATTAAATTTGCTAACCCTCGATACACCCTAGGTTACCGATATGAAAAGACTCTTTTTGTTTTGCCTGCTGGCATTTTTTGCACTTCCAATTTTGGCTCAAACTTCAGTACCGGAAGATTACAGCAATGCAGTAAGGGACCTAAAGCAGCGAAAGTATGCTTTAGTGATTCCAGTATTTGAGCGGTACAGTGAGGGAGAGATTTACGGGGATTTAGCAAACTATTCAAAATTCCATCTGGCAGAAGCTCAATTGGGACTCTTGAGATATAATGATGCCATTTCAAACCTTGAAGCCTTGTCTTCAAAGAACTGGGCTAAGTCTGAAGAGACAAATTATGCATTAGCTTTGGCTTATTTTGGGAATAACCTAAATGTAGAAGCCTTACGGAAGCTTAGTCAGTTAAGTGGCTCAGCGATGAAAAAATTAGCTGCTGATGCGACCTTTGAGAATCTAAAAGATGAGACTCCAGGATTCTTTGTGACAAATCTCCAGGAATTTCAGTCAAACCCTGGTTATACAGCGGCCATGAGAGTGGTGTTTGAAAATTCTACTATTCTTTCATCGGATCAAAGAGCAGCTTATTATGAACTGCTTGGAAATAATAGTTTAAGCGTTGGCGATGATTCTGTATTGGAAATTGCTGTTCTTTTACCATTTACAAATGGGGGAGGGCCCATGCCCACGAAAGGCTTTGTATACGAGCTTTACCAAGGAATCGAACTTGCAGTATCTGGACTTCAGGCTCGAAATGTGGCGGTCAATTTAACCACATTTGATACCCAAAGAGATCTTAATGAGCTTCAAAAGATATTGAATGATGAATCCCTGGCTAAGGCTGATATTATTCTTGGGCCAATCTACAGAGATGAGACGGAGGTGGTGAGTGCATTTGCCGAGAGTCAAAGCATTCCTTTTGTTCATCCATTGTCAAATCTCACCGATCGTTTCGCAGATAAGGAATTCAGCTATATTTTCCGCCCTTCTGTAGAAGCCTTGGCTGATGGAATCGTTAGTTCGATGAAAACAGCGAATTGGGGTGACTCAGTAGCAATAGGATATGGTGGTAGCACTCGGGATGTAAACTTGGCTAAGTCCCTTGATCAAAAACTGAGAAGTGAAGGTTTTAAGATTGTTGGTAACCAGGAAGTAAACTCTAGAAATGTAAGAGAGTACATGCAGAGCCTGGGAATAAGGTCCACATTGGATAGTATGGAGGTTGAGACAAATCAACTGATTCTTTTGACGGATAATCCTAACATTTCTCAGCCCGCATTTTTTCTCATGGAGTCCGTGACTAGCTCTGTTCCTGTACTTGTAATGGATTCATGGTTAGGCTTTAATTTCACGAATTTTGAAATTCTAGAGTATCCAAATTTTTACATCATAGGAAACAATGCTTTGAATTTCAATCAACCAGAGATGGATTCTTTCAGAGAGGCTTTTTATGAGAAGTACAGCATGTATCCAAGTCTGAATGCGGCTTTGGGTCTGGAAATGGTCTATTGGGTAAGCGAAAATTTGTCCCCGGAAAATGGATTTGATTTAAGAAAGAATCTAGATCGAAATTCTTTCCAGCCCGGCAGACTAAGCTGGGGCTTTAATTTCCAAAATTCGAACCACAACAGGTATGTGCCAGTTTTCAAAATCGAAAAAGGAGAACTGAAACCGATCAATTGATATGAATATTTCTGATAGTCAGTCGCTCTTTCAAAGGGCGCAAAATTTCATTCCCGGAGGAGTGAATTCACCCGTCCGTGCCTTCAGGGCGGTAGGCGGAAACCCGCTATTTATAAAGAAAGCCGAGGGTGCTCACATCATTGATGAGGATGGAAATCGCTTCATTGAGATGATAAATTCTTGGGGTCCTATGATACTTGGACATAATCATCCATTGATTCGTGAAGCAGTGATTCTCGCGATGGAGGATGGAACATCTTTCGGAGCTCCCACTGCCAAGGAGGTGGATATAGCCGAGCTTATTATTGACATGGTCCCTTCGGTAGAGAAAGTACGGATGGTTAATTCAGGTACAGAAGCGACCATGTCCGCCATAAGAGTTGCTCGAGGTTTTACCGGTAGAGATAAGTTTATAAAAATGGAAGGTCACTATCATGGGCATGGAGATTCCTTTCTTATAGCTGCTGGTTCTGGTGCGATGACCATGGGAAACCCTGATTCGCCCGGTGTGACAAAAGGAACCGCAAAGGATACTCTCCTGGCTCCCTATAATGATCTAGAAGCTATTGAAAGACTTGTGGAGGCGAACAAAGGAGAAGTTGCGGCCTTGATCCTCGAACCAGTACCTGGAAATATGGGGCTTTGTATCCCAAAGGAAGGATATCTACAAGGGCTTCGTGAAATATGTAGCAAAGAAGGTATTGTTTTAATTTTTGACGAAGTCATGACGGGATTTCGTCTTTCTAAAGGTGGTGCGCAGGAACTATTTGGAGTTACTCCTGACATGACCACTTTAGGTAAGATCATTGGTGGAGGTATGCCTGTAGGAGCTTATGGAGGAAAGAAAGAGATTATGGATTATGTCTCTCCCTCTGGGCCAGTGTATCAAGCCGGCACTTTATCGGGAAACCCAATCGCCATGACCGCAGGTTTGGCAATATTGAATGAACTCCAGTCAAATGGTGAGATTTATGACCAATTGAATGCGATTGGTGCTCAAGTGGCTGATGGAATAAAAAGTATCAATGAAGAATTAGGATTAGACTATACGGTTAATAAGCTAGGCAGTATGTATTCTCTTTTCTTCACCCATAGTGAAGTCTATGACTTTGAAAGCGCAAAAACCTCTGATTTAGCCATGTTCGGAAGATATTTCCAGGCTATGCTACATAAAGGAGTCTATTTGGCTCCTTCACAGTTCGAGAGTTTATTCCTTTCAACCGCACTTAGCTCAGATCTAATTGATCAGGTTCTATCCGCACATAAACTGAGTATTCAGGAAATCCAAACAAACTAATTTAACTATGTCAATCACGGTATACGGAATTAAGAATTGTAACACCATGAAAAAAACCTTTGACTTTCTCGAGTCCAAGGGTGTTGCATATGAATTTGTGGACTATAAAAAGCAAAAGCCAACAGCAGAATTACTTAAAGGATTTTTGCAAAAGACTGATTTAGACTCTTTGGTCAATCGTAAGGGGATGACTTATAGAAAATTATCTGAAGAGGAAAAAGAATCTACTATGAATGAGGGAAGTGCTATCGATTTGTTGATTGAAAAATCCAGTATGATTAAACGACCCTTGATAACCTACGATGATGGATCATTGACTCTGGGTTTCGATGAAGCTGCAATTGAAGCTAAGTTTTAATCAAATAGAAAACTTGCCAGGTTAGTTAAAGTAGCCTGGCAAATTTTTTAGGATATCCTCCGTCATTTTTTTCAGATCGTAAGTGGGTTCCCAGCCCCAATCTTGTCGAGCTAGAGAATCATCCACACTATCCGGCCAGCTATCTGCGATGGCTTGTCGGAAGTCAGGGTTATATTTTATTCTAAAGTCTGGGTAATGCGCACGAATACTTTCAAAAATATCCGAAGGTGAAAAGCTCATTGCCGATACGTTATAGCTGGACCTGATTTTCACATTTTCCTTCGGTGCATTCATCAAATCAATAGTGGCTTTGATTGCATCAGGCATATACATCATAGGGAGAAGGCTGCCTTCGGAAAGAAAACATTCGAACTCCTCGCCTGCAATCGCCTTATGGTATATATCCACCGCATAATCTGTCGTACCACCTCCCGGAAGAGATTTGTATCCTATCAATCCAGGGTAGCGAAGGCTCCTGACATCCACACCATACTTTTCATGGTAATATTGACACCATCTTTCTCCTGCTTGCTTTGAGATACCATAGACTGTATTGGGCTCCTTTACGCAATATTGAGGTGTATTTACTTTTGGTGTATTCGGGCCGAATACCGCGATGGACGATGGCCAATAGACCTTATTCAATTTAAATTCTCTTGCTAGCTCGAGAATCAAAAGAAGGCTTTCCATATTGAGGTCCCATGCAAACAATGGTTTCTTTTCACCTACTGCAGAAAGTACCGCAGCAAGGTGGTAGACCTGCGTAATATTTTCCTCTTTGATAACCTTTCTTACCCGCTCTTTATCCATCACATCGAGTTGTTCGAAGCGACAAAAATCAAATCTGGATCTTGCAGAATCCAGAATATCAGTAGCTATGACGGAGTCATGTCCGTGTTGTTGAGATAGGCTCTGGGTGAGCTCTGATCCTAGCTGTCCGCCAGCTCCTATGACGAGGATTTTTTCCATTGAAATGCTTTCAAAATGACCCAACAGACACCGTCGGGTTTTTGTTTATATTTGGGTTTGCAAGCGCAAAACTAACAAAATTGATTTCATTCATGAGGATTTTTGATGGATGGAATCCTCTTTTATTAAAGCATATATTTTCCAGATGTACGATTCACTAAAACCCAAATTACAAGAAGAACTTAAAGGCATTGAGGAAGCCGGTTTATTCAAGAAAGAACGAGTAATTACTTCGCCTCAAGCAGCTGATATTACAATCACTGGAGGTCAGGAAGTGGTGAACTTTTGCGCCAATAATTATCTAGGATTAAGTTCCCATCCAAAGGTGGTTGAAGCTGCCAAAGCGGCTATTGATTCCCATGGTTATGGTTTGTCATCCGTACGATTTATCTGTGGTACCCAGGATATTCATAAAGAGTTGGAGCAAAAGATCTCTGAATTCTTAGGTACAGAAGATACCATACTCTATGCTGCGGCATTTGATGCAAATGGTGGAGTGTTTGAGCCCATCCTAGGCCCTGAAGATGCCATTATTTCTGATACCTTAAATCATGCATCCATCATAGACGGAGTAAGACTGTGTAAAGCTATGCGCTTCAGATATGTCCATAATGATATGGCTGATTTAGAGAAGCAATTGATTGATGCAAATGCTAAGGGTGCCAAGCAAAAAATTATTGTAACTGATGGAGTTTTCTCTATGGACGGTACAATTGCACAGCTGGATAAGATTGTTGAATTGGCGGAGAGGTATAATGCCCTTGTGATGTCTGATGAATGTCACTCAACAGGGTTTATGGGGAAAACCGGAAGAGGGGTTCACGAGCATTGTGGGGTTATGGGAAAAATTGATATAATCACAGGTACTCTTGGTAAAGCTCTTGGAGGAGCATCCGGAGGATTTACCTCTGGTAGAAAAGAGATCATTGAAATGCTCAGACAACGTTCAAGACCTTATCTATTTTCCAATACTCTTGCCCCTTCAATCACTGGCGCTTCGATTGCTGTATTGGATTTACTTTCAGAGACCACAGAATTACGAGATCGTCTAGAGGAGAATACCCTATACTTTAGATCCAAAATGGAGGAAGCTGGATTTGATATCAAGCCAGGGACTCATCCTATTGTACCTGTCATGCTTTATGATGCGGTCCTATCGCAGAAGATGGCAGAAAAGCTTTTGGCTAGAGGAATTTATGTAATAGGTTTCTATTATCCTGTGGTTCCAAAAGGTCAAGCCAGAATTAGAGTGCAATTATCGGCTGCACATACCAAGGAGCATCTGGATAAAGCCATTCAGGCATTTACTGAAGTAGGCAAAGAACTAGAAGTCATCTAAAGAAAAAGCCCAAATCATTTGATTTGGGCTTTTTTATGCTTGAGACTTTGTGGTCATCGCCATCTTCCTCTTCTTCAAGGCTTCATAATCTTCAAGGTTTTCGAATCGGCTGTCAACTTCAAGATTATGCAGATAATCATTAAGTAATTCACGGGCACTTTGGAAGGAGAGGTTATGCAGGATTTTTCCATTTTTTGCCATGGAAACCTGTCCGGTTTCTTCTGATATAATCAAGATCATAGCATCTGTCGCTTCTGACATTCCTATACCGGCTCTATGCCTTAATCCAAATTGGGCAGGAACTTCTCTCTCTGTGACCGGAAGAATACAACGAGCTGCCTTGATTTTGCCATCATGGATAATAACTGCTCCATCATGCAGGGGAGAGAATTTGTTGAAGATGGAAAGCAATAACCGTTTTGAAAGATCAGCATCCAATACATCTCCACTTTCCGCATAAAATTTGAGTTCCGTACTTCTGGAGATAACAATTAGAGCTCCTGTATTACCACCTGCTAAGGTTTTGGAAGCATCAATGATTGGTGCAATATTGAAACTGGCGCTTTCTCTTTTTTTCCAAAAGAAAAGGATGTTTCTAATGGCGTTGTCCTCGGAGAGAATAGAGGATCTACCAATTAATAGAAGGAACTTTCTGATTTCAGGAGCGAAAATAATGATGGCAGCTATTACACCGACCCCCATGAACTGCCCTAAGATTGAGGAAAGTAATTCCATCCTAAGAGCACCTACCAGAAGGTATATCAAATAGATGGAAAGAAAACCGAGAAAGATTTTTATTGCAACACTACCCTTGAGAAGCTTGTAAACCTGGTACAGCAGCGCAGCCACCAGTGCAATATCTATCATATTGACAATGGAGACATCCAGGAATCCAATTTTAAATAAAAAGTTCAAGGGTAAAGTTTCTTATATAGGTCTATTGTTTCTTTTGCTTCTTTAACGTCATGAACCCTCAGCAAGTTCGCGCCTTTTGAGAGCGCAATCATATTTAGAGCTGTGGTTCCATTCAGGGCCTGCTCAGGAGTGGAATTTAAAAATCTATAAATCATCGATTTTCTCGAAATCCCGACTAAAAGCGGTCTGTTTAATGATCCAAACTCAGATAGTCTTCTTAGAATCTCATAGTTCTGCTCCAAACTCTTTGCAAAGCCAAACCCTGCATCTATAATAACATCATTGATGCCAAGATTCTTGAATTCGTCCAACTTCGAGGAGAAATACCTTAAAATCTCAGGAATTAAGTCTTTATAATCTGTTTTGGTCTGCATGTCCTGTGGTGTGCCCCTCATATGCATTGCGATGTAAGGCGTACCAAGATTCGCAACAGTCAGCGCCATATTCGGATCTAGTTCTCCAGCAGAAATGTCATTTACTATTTGAGCCCCTGTTTCTACAGCTGCTTTCGCAACGCTGGACCTAAAGGTGTCAATAGAGATGATCGAATCGGGGAAATTCTTTTTTACCCATTTAATTGATGGTACTACTCGTTCTATTTCTTCAGATTCAGATATGTCTTTTGCACCTGGCCTTGTACTGTATCCACCTATATCCAAAATATCTGCACCATCATCAACCATCTTTTCAACTCTTTCGCCAAATTCTGAATCGCTAGCCTTGATCCTACTGCCTTGGTAGAATGAGTCTGGTGTGATATTGAGGATTCCCATTATTTGAGGTCTGTCCCAAATAACTAACCGTCCGCCAAGATTGAGTGTAATCTTTTGGGGAAATGATTTATCTTCGATTTTCGAATTATGATTCAAAAAGAAATACTTAATAGGTAAAAAATTGCAATCCCAAACGAGTAACGAATATACGCAAGTAATCGAGGGCTGTAAAGAACTTTTCAGGAAGAAAACCATCGATTATGGAACAGCATGGAGAGTTTTAAGACTTTCCTCAATCACCGATCAGATTTTCATAAAGGCACAAAGGATACGATCTATTCAGGAAAAAGGTAGTCAGAAAGTTGATGACCCTATAATTGACGAATTTGTAGCCATTGTGAACTACTGTATTATAGCACTGATCCAAATAAGCCTAAAGGATGAGAATGAGTTGACGATACCTTTTGAAAGACTGGAGCCATTATATGATCAATGGACTGGAGATACCAAAGCATTATTGGAAAATAAGAACCATGATTATGGTGAGGCTTGGAGAGATATGAGAGTGAGCTCCATAACGGATATTATTTTGATGAAGCTTTTGAGAGTAAAGCAAATCGAAGATAATCAGGGCGAAACCCTTGTGTCAGAAGGTATCGAAGCCAATTATCAGGACATGATTAATTATGCAGTTTTCTGTTTAATCAAACTCGGATATCATGGTTAAACAAGGATTATTATGGGTTCTTAGGCTTTTAGTAGGAGGGCTCTTTATCTTTTCAGGTTTGATAAAGGTGAATGACCCTGTTGGTACTTCAATAAAGCTTGAGGAGTATTTTGATGTCTTTTCAAATGACATAGCGGGCTTTTTCTACTACTTCAAACCATTTGCATTGTACATAGCTGTATTCCTGGTGGTTTTGGAAGTTGTGCTAGGCGTTATGTTGATTCTGGGTGTGAAAAGTAAGTTCACAGTTTGGTCACTCGGAGGAATGATATTGTTTTTCACCTTCCTTACCTTTTTCTCAGCTTATTTCAATAAGGTCACAGATTGTGGATGCTTTGGAGATGCAATAAAGCTTACTCCATGGCAGTCTTTCTATAAGGACCTTATTCTGCTTGTGCTAATCGCCATTCTCTTTCTGTTTCAGGCAGACTTGCCAAAATTCTCACCTAGGATTGCTAATCTGTCTGTGATAGGAATAGCTATTATTTCTTTAATATGCTCAATAGTGGCCATAAGGAACCTTCCTTTCATCGATTTCAGAGCCTATAAGGTTGGAGTTGATATACCTCTAGACATGCAACCTTCAGCCCCACTTCAATACGATTATGTGATGAAGAGAGGAGAAGAAGTTCTGGTGTATGAGCAGTATCCAAATGACGAAAGTCTGGAGTTTGTAGAGATGAAACTTAAGAATCCGGAAGCTCTTCCAAAGATCTCGGATTTTGCAGCCTGGAATGCAGAAGGGGACAAGTCAGAGCTCATGTTTCAAGGGAATAAGCTAGTGGTCCTGGTTAGTAGCTATATGAAGCTTGAGGACAACGCTTTTGAAGAAATTGACCAATTGATGTCAGACCTTTCTACTGCTCCAATTGAACTCGTTCTAATGGCTGCAGCAACCGAAGAAGAAATTAATTCCATTCTTGATACTTATGGTTGGAATGCTTTAGGAGTTCAGGCAGATGCCACGGTGGTAAAAACCATGATTCGGTCAAATCCTGGAATTATGGCTTTGAAAAATGGAGTTGTAGTTGGGAAGTATCACAACAATAATACACCAGATGCTTCTGAAGTATTGGATCTGTTCATTCAATGAAAGTAGTTTTAATCGGATTGCCAGGTTCGGGCAAAAGTACCTTTGGAAAGCAATTGGCTTCAGCGATGAAGCTTGAATTTTTAGACTTAGATAATCTCATTGAAGCTAGGGTAGGACAATCTATTCCAGATATTTTCAGTTTAAGAGGAGAAGATGAGTTTAGGCGGGTTGAATCCGAAATTCTCAAAGAAGTTTTGGAGAGAGAGGAAGATTTGATCCTTGCTTCCGGTGGAGGAGCTCCTTGTTTTTTTGATAATATGGATCATATCAATCAATTTTCGACTTCCGTTTATCTGGACCTACCTTTAACCTCTATAGCTTCAAGACTAAGTCATTCGAAACATGGTAATCGCCCAATGTTTAGAGGAATGGATAAGCAACAGATTCTGGATAAACTCAATGAGCTTTCGGAAGCAAGAAGGAGCTTTTATAATAAATCTAAGATTAAACTCAGTGGAGAAGATTTCTCAGCCGACCTTCTAATTTATGAGCTCGCTAGAGAGCTTAAAAGTTAAAACCTACACTGAGAAAGCCTGAAGTAATACTATTCTCGAGGAGAGTCCTTGGGCCTATATTCTGGTTATTTTGATCCAGTACTTGATAGCTAGTGTACACTCCATCACCTGATTGGTTCAGAATAGCGAAGTCAACATTGAAGCTCTTGATCCGCACACCTACGCCACCAGATATTTGAGAGATGCTTCTATCAAAATCGGAGTTTACAAAAGGATCTCCAAAACGGGCATAACCTGCGCGGATTCTAAAAATATCAAGAACCAATTCTCCACCAACTCTGTAATTAATGGTACTTCCATATAGTGTGCTGATTAATTCATTATCAGGGCGGGTGTCAAAATCGTTGGTTCTATAGTTTGCATTGCTGTAATCTACCCAGTCAATATCTGCACTTATAAAACCATTTTTACCAAAGAAGAAGGTAGTACCAGCACCAATTCTAAGTGGAGTATTTAGACTGTATTGGTTAAGGAAGATATCTGTAAATGCCTCCTCTGTATTTAAGAATACGTCCTCAGGTTCGTAATAGTAGTTGTCATAATTTGCTACTGTGCTCGCCTCATATTCTTCATTCATACTAAACCAGGTAGGACTCTGGAATGTGAATCCAAGATTCCAATAATCAATAGGCTTATATATGATCCCCAGATTAATATTCGCACCAGTACCATTGATGAAAAGATTTTCACGAAGTGAAGAATTAAGTAAAGGTTCGTCGAAGAATTCTTCGTTGTAGATTTTTCTGGAAGTAAAGGAAAGAGTTCTTATACCTAATGAGCCTCCTATGAAGAACTTATGATTGAAGTTAGCACCGTAGGCAAATGTGAACTGATTCGCACTACCTTCTTGGATTATTGCTTCGTCTTGAAAAGGGAAACCTAGAACGAAGGAGTCATAGGTGTCAGGATTGGGTATGATGTTCCCATCTTCATCTTCAGTTATCGGGTTAATCTGATAGGTCAAATAGGCAAGACCTGTAAGCCCAAAGTTCTCTATCTGGTTTTCAGGAACCCCGAAAGCATCTTGTAAATAGAAATCAATTATTGAGGTTTCACCTGCAACATCACTGAAATAACCGTATTCCCTATTGAAGTTGGCAATTCTTTGGAAACTGATACCGAAAGAACCCCCTTTAAATGCGCCCCTATTTAGGATGTCATTTTTAGGACTAGCCATTACAACCCCAATATTGGGCAAATTGAAGTTTGGAGTGGAATAATCTCTTTGTTGACCAAGGTAGGTCGTGGTGGTATTGCTGGTAGTATAACCTAAAGTCATACTTACTTCTGAGGATCTAAAGAAACCAAGTCCTGCTGGATTGCCAGCAACATTCGAAATATCTCCGCCTAGTGACCATTGGGTACCACCAATACCCATGATCCTTGATGAGCCAGCAGGTAAATTATAGCTAAACCTTAAAGCATCCTCAAAATATCCGCTTTGGGCAAAACCCGCCACCGGAAAAAGAAATACCAGGAAAAATTTACGCACAAAGCTCCTCATAGAATCTTATTTAGTTTCTGTGTTATGAAGTTGTATTAAACTTTAGCGGAAAAAAAAGGGGGATTAATTCCCCCTTCCACCTCCTCTGGATCCTCCAGAGCTAACTCTTCCACCACCTGAACTTCCTCTGGACATTCCGCCAGAGCTTCTCGACATGCTACTTCCACCAGAGCTTCTTGATGGGCTGGATGGTCGATAGTTGTTCGATCTTGATGAACTTCTAGGTGTTGAATAATTTCTTGTGTTATATCCAGATCTGGACTGGCCGCTGTATCGACCACTAGAATTCCTAGTACCGCTTCTTGAGTATGATGGACTCATTGATCTGCTGTTATAACCAGATCTTCCTGAAGAATAACCACTTCGAGAGCTAGGAGTTGAATATCCTGAACGTGAGCTTCTCGATGATCTGGCTGAAGGAATTGTACTATTATTTCTTGTTGCGCTAGTTCTGCTTGATACCGCGGAGCTAGTATTTCTCCCACTTCTATTGCTTGCAACTCTTGATCTTGAAGAGTTGTAATAGTCATTTTGCGAGGCGCTAAAGTTTCTTGATGCAGTTCTCGCAGAGCTAGATGTGCCTAGACTTCTGTTTGAAGCTGAAGCGTTTGATACGCTTCTTCGTGCATTTGCTCTTGCGTTACTTGGTAATGCACCTCCTCTTGTGGTTCCATTAGCTCCTGCTAGGGTAGCTCCTCTCGTAGGTCTTGGACCACGAACAACCTGTCTTCCACCTGTTCCTTCACCCGGTAAAACATATATTGGAGGTCCATATCCATATCCTGGATATCCCCATCCGTATGGAGGTCTATATCCGTAATATGGAGGGTAAGCCCATCCGTAACCCGGGTAACCCCATCCAAATCCTGGATATCCCCATCCAAAACCAATTCCTATAGACACGCTAAGGCCTCCGCCCCAGCCCCATCCTGGAGTTCCGAATATTGGCATTCCAAACCCAAAATATGGGCTCATACCCCAAGGGCTTGCCATAAATCCTAAATTGAAATTGACATTAGGACCACTGCTAGCATTAGCATCTTGGGCGTAATAATTGTTATAGGCATCAATATTTCCTTCGCCTCCTTCCAATTCTTCAGCTTCCCCATCATCGAAATAAACCATCTCTCCCTCTTCTGAAGGAACATCTGATTGATAGCGAGCAATGTACTCAGGGTTTACATTCTTCGAACTGAAATTTTCTTGATCTAAAGACTCTGTATTTAAAGAGGAAAGACTTTCGAAGGATTCTGGATTGTTGTTTTGCACTGCATACTCAGAAGCTAACTTTACGTCGCTGGCCATGAAATACAGATTGTCTGCGCCTGTCGAGGCTACCTGACTGGAACTACAGGATGCAAGAAGCACCGCTCCAGCTAGCAAGGAACCTGACACTTGAAGAACTCTACTCATAGGTGATACTTTGGTTAATTAGTCTGTTATACGACCTTAGAAGGCGAGGGTTCTACTTTTTGAATTATATTTGCCCCGCTCAATAGAGCAAAAATAACATCTATTCCTATTTCCACAAAAAGTAATGAGTAAAGGCTTACCTAAAAGAAGCGAAGACTATTCCCTTTGGTATAATGAGTTGGTAAAAAAGGCTGATTTAGCCGAAAATTCCGCTGTAAGAGGTTGTATGGTGATCAAACCCTATGGCTTTTCTATCTGGGAAAAAATGCAGGCAGAATTGGATCGAATGTTTAAAGAAACCGGTCATACCAATGCTTATTTTCCTCTATTCATTCCGAAGTCCTATTTGAGTAAGGAAGCTAGTCACGTTGAAGGGTTTGCGAAGGAATGTGCTGTGGTTACTCATTACCGTTTGAAGAATGCTGAAGACGGATCTGGAGTTACTGTGGATCCTAATGCAAAGCTTGAGGAAGAACTTATCGTAAGACCAACCTCAGAAACTGTTATTTGGAGCACCTACAAGAATTGGATTCAATCCTATCGCGATTTGCCAGTCCTAGTTAACCAGTGGGCAAATGTAGTCCGATGGGAAATGAGAACCAGGTTGTTTTTAAGAACAGCCGAATTTCTATGGCAGGAAGGACATACTGCTCATGCTACAGCAAAAGAAGCGATGGATGAGACGGTGCAGATGATGAATGTCTATGGTAGGTTCGTAGAAAATTTCATGGCACTCCCTGTGGTTAGAGGAATTAAAACTGAAAGTGAGCGTTTTGCAGGAGCCGATGAAACATATTGTATCGAAGCAATGATGCAAGACGGTAAAGCTCTTCAAGCAGGCACTTCTCACTTCCTTGGGCAAAATTTTGCTAAAGCATTTGATGTAAAATTTGCTACGAAGGAAGGTGGATTAGATCATGTTTGGGGGACTTCATGGGGAGTAAGTACTCGATTAATGGGTGCCTTGATCATGGCCCATTCTGATGATAACGGACTTGTCCTACCTCCAAAATTAGCTCCTTTCCAAGTAGTAATTGTACCAATTTACCGTGGTCAGGAAGAACTTGATATGGTTTCTGAAAAGGCCAATGAAATTGTCGAAAAGCTACACGACTCTGGAGTTTCTGTGAAATTTGACAATAGAGATACCCACAAACCAGGTTGGAAATTTGCCGAGTACGAGTTGAAAGGCGTACCTGTACGTATTGCTATCGGTCCAAGGGACTTAAAGAATGGTACGATTGAAATTGCAAGAAGGGATACTTTGACCAAGGAGCAATTTGAATTGGCGAGCCAACCTATAGAGGAGAAGATTTCGACCTTGTTGGACACTATCCAAAAGGATATCTACTCAAAAGCTGAAAGCTTTAAGAATGAAAATACAACTGAGGTGAATAGTTGGGATGAGTTTAAATCAGTTTTGGAAGAGAAAGGTGGCTTTATCTCTGCTCACTGGGATGGTACAGCTGAAACTGAGGAAAAAATTAAGGAGCTGACAAAGGCAACGATTCGATGCATACCTCTAGATCATGAGGAGGAAGAAGGTGCGTGTGTCCTTACAGGTAAACCCTCAACCAAACGGGTTTTGTTTGCAAAAGCATATTGATGAAAACCGGGGAAACCCGGTTTTTTTGTTTTGAAGCTTTTTTATTCTCACAATCCTCTATTTTAGAAGAATAAATTCTCATTCGTGGAAATAATTGTTTTATCCGTTCTCTTAGGGGTTGGTTTAATACTTATCCTAGCTGAGGTACTTTTTGTTCCTGGGACCACATTTGTTGGGGTTTTTGGTTTGGTCTTGTCCCTAGTCGGTCTTGCTTTTGCTTTCGCAAATTTTAGTTCAAATGCGGCCTGGACTATATCTGTGTTCACTGTATTAATCAATCTTGGAGCAATTATTTATGGCTTTCGATCAGGCGTATGGACAAGGTTCTCGCTTAAATCTACTTTGAAGGGAGGAACCTTTGATGGAAGGTTAGAAGGACTCCATTTGGGCATGCAGGGTGTGGCGACATCGGATATTAAACCAATAGGTAAAGCCATGTTCGGAGATAAAATCTATGAGGTTAAATCCAAAATTGGTTTTATCACTGTAGGTTCCACAGTGGAAATAATTAAAATTGACAACAATATCATTTTAGTGAAATAGTTATGGATCTCTCAAATTCTATGTTTGTGCTGATTGCAGCCTTTGCAGGAGTCGTTCTCCTGTTTATTTTTCTTTATTTCGTTCCAGTTAATCTTTGGATTACAGCACAGTTCTCGAACGTGAGAGTAGGATTGTTGGAGCTTGTGGGTATGCGAATACGAAAGGTACCGCCGAGCGTTATTGTGAATTCTCTAATTACAGCGACCAAAGCTGGACTAGAGCGTACAACCAATGATTTGGAAACCCACTACCTGGCTGGAGGAAACGTTCCTAATGTAATTCGAGCTCTCATATCAGCGGACAAGGCGAATATTTCTCTCAGCTTTAAACAGGCGACAGCTATTGACTTGGCAGGTAGAGACGTGTTTGAGGCTGTGCAAATTTCAGTGAACCCGAAGGTAATTAATACCCCTAATGTAGCAGCCGTTGCAGCAGATGGTATTCAGCTTATTGCAAAAGCAAGAGTTACGGTTAGAGCAAATATTGCCCAACTGGTTGGTGGTGCTGGAGAGGAGACTATTCTGGCTAGAGTAGGTGAGGGTATAGTTACCTCAATTGGCTCGGCTCATAACCATAAGAGTGTGCTGGAAAATCCTGATAATATTTCAAAGCTTGTTCTGGAAAGGGGATTGGATGCAGGTACTGCTTTTGAAATCCTTTCAATTGATATTGCTGATATAGATGTCGGAGCCAACATTGGAGCTAAACTTCAAATAGACCAAGCTTCGGCAGACTTGAAAGTTGCAGAAGCAAAGGCGGAGGAAAGAAGAGCAATGGCTGTTGCCTTAGAACAGGAAATGAAGGCTAGAAATGTAGAAATGCGTGCAAAGGTTGTCGAGGCAGAAGCTGAAGTACCAAAGGCTTTGGCAGAGGCATTCAGGTCTGGAAATCTAGGTGTGATGGATTACTATAAAATGGAGAATATTAAATCCGATACCTCGATGAGGGATTCCATTGCTGATTCCGATGATGACTCGGATGGACCAAAAGGCAAATAAAAAAAGGGGCTTAGGCCCCTTTCTTTTTTCTCTTTTTCTTAGTTGGTTCTGGCTGAGGTTCAGCGATGACCACAGGAACAAATATCGTTTTTAACAGGATTTGATCGTTTGTGGCATCGACGATTATATCTTCGTAATCAATTGGAAAAAGAAGATTCCCCTCTGCGTCGGCCAGTCCTACTTTCCCTTCATTTCCAATTACCAAGAAGTTATTTGATACTTCTTTGATTAGTTCGAATTCAGGAGCGAAAATCTCTTCTCCTTTTGTATTGAGGATACCAGATTTACCTTCACTTTCTACTAAGAATCGATTTGATGTAAGTCTGAAGATCTCGTCATAACCTGAAGATGTAATCTCAAGCCCCTTTTTGTTAACAAGGAATTTTTGACTCTCTCTTTCTGTAATGGCAAAGCCCGATTCAAAAGGATTAAACTTTGACCATTTAGCCATTGAGATTATTTCCCCGTTCAATCCAACTAGACCTAGTTTACCTTGATTTTTGAAAAGAGAAAGGTCTGATGCTATAGGATTGATCTCTGAAAATTCAGGCTCAATAATCCATTTACCAGAGTTGTTCAAAAGTCCCATTTTCCCTTTTGAAACAGCGGGAAAGTATTGAAAATTTGAAGGACGAATTGCATCAATGCTATCTGTCGGCTGAACTAGCCATCCGTTCGTGCCATACAGGCCTTTTTTACCATCTCTAAGGGAAACAAAGAATTGATTTTCAGCTAGCAATTCCACCTTTTCCATTCCTACTGTATCGAGGAGGATGCCCTTTTCATCCATGATCCTCCTAAGTTTCCCGTGGATGTATTCTAGCATCAAATCACCTTCCCTGGTGATTCGGTGAAAACTGTTGTAGCGAATTTCACCTCTAAGCTCTTTTCCTTGGATTAGTAAGTATTGACTGTCATCAAATCCATAGAAATAATTGCCTTTGGTATGTTCTAATTGATCCAGAACAGGTTGAATAATGTAGTCGCCCTCTCTATTAATTAGACCAAGCCCGGTGCCCTCTTTGGCCAATAAGAAATTACTCGGATTCTCCTCCAATTTTTCATAAGCCTTGTCCGGGAATTTGGAGAATGGCAGATAGAATCTGTTTCCTTTCTTTGTGATGACCATACCAGTATGGGTCAGAATAGCGTCATCCAAATCCCCTAGGGGGATGGTTTTTCTACTTCCTCTTTCAAAAACAAAATATGATCTACCTTTTCTAGCTAAGAGAAAATTGTAAAAAGTCTGGATATCATCATAAACAGGATCTAGGCTCTTTTGTCCATATTCATGATACGCACCTAATCCAGTACTTGATTTTACCAAAATCCAGGGGGAAAGGTACTGGTAGACTTCTTCGGCTTCCAATTCCACCGCCGGCTTAAGGTCCTGAGAAAGCAAGTACATACTGCTGTCTACATGACCGATTTTGACAGTTTCGCCAAGGAACTCTAGTTTGTCATAGATTACTCGCGACTGTAATTCAAGGTTTTGGTTATACACCTCCCAGGATTGGCTCTGAGCTAAGAAAGGACAAAGGCCCAAGAAAAGAATTAAAGTAAAATGAGTGAGTGACTTTAACATTATGGTCAATTAGATTCCAAAGAAAATGACCAAAAGTTTGGCTTTTGGTCATTCCTGAGAAGAAGACTCTTCTATTTATTTGTTCGTTTTTTCGCTATTTAAGTCAAATATGTCTGAGATAAGATCAATCATTTGCTCAGCCTGATCTCTTTGACAAGCCGCCTTAAGTTGAACCACAGGAACCTTGAGAATTTTTTGCATCATGCTCTTAGTAACCTTATCCATCATCTCATATTGCTTGTCATCCACCTTTTTTAAATGGCGCTTTAGCTCTTCCTGACGAATCTGTTCCAAAGCTTCCTTGAGCTTATTGATAGTCGGAGAAACAAGCATTTCCTTTTTCCAAATATCAAATTCGGCGATAGTTTCTTCTATAATAGCTTCGACTTGAGGGATAGCCGCGAGACGCTTGTCTAAGGCCTTGGAAGCCTTACTTCTTACATTGTCAACATTGTAAAGAATGACTCCAGGTACATCTTCAATAGATGTCTCAATGCTCCTTGGTACTGATAGATCTACAAAGAGCTTGTAGCTTTTTATATCGAATGACTCAGCCAGGCTCTTGGTGATGAACGGCTCATTTCTTTGAATTGAACAAACAATCACATCAGCTTCTGACATGGCAGCTTCACAATCTTCAAAATCAACAACTTCAAACCCTAATTCTGCAGCTATGCTCTCAGCTTTTGATCTAGTTCTGTTGGTGATCTTAACTTTGGCATCCGGGATGTAAACCATATTCTTGGCAACATCCTCACCAATTTCACCAACCCCAATTAATAGCACTCTGGGTTGGAAAGTGTTAGAGGTTATTGTCTCAATCAGCTCTATCGTAGCATATGATAAGGAAGCCGCACCATCTCTAAAGCTGGTTTCCTGTACCACTCTTTTGTTAGTGAAGAAGATGGTATGCATTAAGCGATGAAGAAAGGCACCAGCCATATCAAGATCAGCAGAGGACTGATAAGCCCGCTTAACTTGATTTGAAATTTGAATATCTCCGATCACCTGGGCTTCTAATCCCATACTTACTCGGAACAAATGAATGACTGCCTCTTTACTGTCCTCGAAGGATTCAAAATATTCTGAATACTTAATAATATCTGGAATACCTTTTTCAAGTCCGATGAGTTTGATGATTTCAGTACTCAAATCCAGTTCATGACTATAATAGACTTCTGTTCTATTGCAAGTAGAAAGGATTAGGGCATCTGCAAGGCTGAAAAACTCCTTCAACCTCAAAAGAATGTTGTGTATAGCCTGATCGTCAAGAGCAATAACTTCTCTTATTTGAACAGGGGCGGTTTTATGCGATAAAACCAATGCTTGAAACTTATGCTTCATATTCATTCTTTCCAATCACAAAGATAATATACAAAGAAGCTTGATTCTCCGTTCATGTCTTCAAGGTGGTAATTTGGAATACGTCTAAATAATAGGTGGTTTATCAAAGGAGAGAATACGTATGGTCAGAAATTAGTTCGATTTTTCTTCTATTTTTATAGTTATGACCGAGCGTATATTTTTTTGGCTCAAATCACAATTCGGTTTTTCAAGGAAGGAATCCAGAGGTTTTTTACTTGTTGTTCCTATACTCCTGCTTGTTTTTTTCATCCCAAGGTTAGTTATCAACTACAATTCATCTGACTTCGAAGGATACTCAGAAGAATACTTAGATTCTCTATTGGCTAATGGTTGGGAGAAGGCAAAGTCTGATTTGACTTATAATCCGCAGGACACTATAAAGGGTGAAAGGAAAGCAAAAAGTGATGGATTGACCATAATTCCATTTTCCGAGGCAGATTCAGTTTT
>CAZLUY010000291.1:0-4746 GCA_964562785.1 uncultured Limnohabitans sp.
TCGCGGGTGGAAGCATTGCCATGACAAGGCTTTTTGTTTCTTTTTAGCCTTGTAAAAAGAAAGAATAAACCTTTAAATTCAGAAAAACGACTTAACGATCGAATGAAGAAACTCGCTTTTATTGGAGTAATCCTAGGTCTCATTTTTAACCAAAATGGGTTTACCCAAGGAATGAAAGAAGTAGCTGCATTGTCTAAAATCATGGAAGACAATGGCATTCCAGGAATGTCACTAGCCTATGTGAATGATGGAAAAATTCAGCTTGAAAGTGGAATTGGAGAGAAGAATGATTCTGAAACCACAGATCAGGAAACGGTCTTCTCAGCTGCTTCATTGAGTAAACCGATTTTTGCCTATATCGTCATGCAATTAGTGGATGAGGGAACAATTGATTTGGACCGACCTCTGCATGAATACTATGAATATCCAGATGTGGCTACGGAAAAGAGGCATTTGGGTGTTACAGCAAAAATGATTCTAAGCCATACCAGCGGCTTACCGAATTGGAGAAAGAAAAAGCTAAAATTCCTCTATGAGCCTGGAGAAAGATACAGCTACTCTGGGGAAGGCTATGTTTGGTTACAAAAAGTAGTAGAACACCTCAAGCAAAAGCCGCTTGATGAAATTGCTCAAGAGTATGTTTTTGACCCGTTAGAAATGGAGAGAAGCGGGTATGTTTTTAGGTCAGATTTCGAAGACAACTACAGCATCTCTTATAAAAAGAATGGAGACTCCAGAGAGAAATACAAGATTGATAAGGAGAATGCAGCCGCGTCATTACAAACTACAGGAGGTGATTATGCAAAATTCCTGATTGCTCTTATGTCAGGAGATGCTATTTCAGATGAAACTAGAAAGCTCATGTTCACCCCGATGAAAACCACCCAACCCAAGGAAGATGATCCTAAAATATTTTGGGGTTTGGGTGTTGGGATTCAAATGACCGAAGGTGGTCCTCAGATTTTTCAATGGGGAGATAACTGGACGTTCAGAGGGTATTTCACAGCTAATATTCAGAGTCAGGAGGCAATTGTTTATCTGACCAACGGTGAGAATGGTTTGATCCCCGTTCGCGAAATTGTAGGAGAGTTTATGAATGATCCACAGCTTGCAGCAGATTGGCTGAACTATAAATAAGTAAAACCCCAAAAACCCATCACCTATGAAGAATCCCATTATCGCTCTGCTCCTGATCTCAGGTCTGATTTTAAGCTGTGAAGCTCCAAAAGAAGAAATAACCGGAGCAAAAGATCCTAATCTCAACTACGCTGAATATTCTCCCGGCGAATCCGATCAGATAATTTCACGATCAGAGTATGCTGATAAGCTTTATGGCTTTTGGCTAGCCCAATGTGCAGCCAATTGGACAGGGCTGGTCACCGAGATGGATAAGATTGGTGGGGATGGAATAAATGGTAGAGGAGCTGGTTTTTATACCCGAGAGGCTTGGGGAGGCCCGGATGGACCAGCTATTTGGGAAGAAACGGCTCAGGATAGAACAATAGACTTTGTACTCACAAAAGGAAATGAGCCATGGGGTGCTGATGACGATACTGACGTGGAGTATATCTATCAGTGGCTGATGTACACCAACCAAACTACTCAACTTACTGGAGAACAAATCCGAGATGGCTGGATGAAACACATTTACTCAGATGAAAACACTCCATTCAGGGTGGCAGGTACTGATGTTCCTGAGAACTATCTCTGGGTATCAAACCAAACAGCGCATGATTTGATGAGGGAACAAAACATGGTCCCTCCTGCTACCAGTGATCCTGAAAACAATAAGGACTACGAGATGATCGATGCTCAGTTGACCACGGAAATCTTTGGCTTCTTCGCTCCTACCAAGCCTGAGTTAGCAAGAGAGATCGCTGAACTTCCTATACGCACTACCGCTAGAGAAAATGCAGAATGGGCAGCGCAATATTATGTGACCATGTATTCACTTGCCTCTTCTGTAGATCAAAGCCAGCCCATGAAAGATCAAGTAATGTGGTTAGCTGAAGAAGGTAGAAAAACCCTTCCGGCGGAATCTGTGGTGGCTAGCATGTACGATTTTGTCAAGAAGAGCTATGAAGATGGAGTTAAGTGGGAGACAACTCGAGATAGCCTCCATATCAAGTACCAAATCAATCAGGAGGCCGGCTATGACTGGTATGAAAAAGATCCAACATGTCATGGTTGCTTTGCCGGAGGAATCAACTTCGGTGCAAGCTTAGTGAGTCTGTTCTATGGTGAAGGAGACCTGGTAGAAACCATAAAAATCGGTGTGCTAGCCGGTTGGGATTCAGACAACCCAACTGCTACCTGGGGAGGATTATTAGGATTTATGATTGGTAAAGAGGGAGTTGAAAAAGCCTTTGGAACTGATCTTTCTGAGACCTTTAATATTCACCGGACTCGTGGTGGATTCCCGAATGATGGAATCGACACTTTTGAAAATATGGCTCAAACCGGAGTTTTTATTGTGGATCGTATGGTTCAAGAAAGAATGGGAGGCGGAGTCGATTTGGCGAAGGATATTTGGTACATCCCTACCAATTAAGGCACTCCTCCAATGAAAGCCTTACTTTTTGAGAATTTCCGAGAAGCCCCAAAAGTATCTAATGTGGCCGACCCCTCTTGTCCGGAAGATGGAGTAGTGCTTCAGGTGAAGTCCACTGGACTTTGCAGAAGTGATTGGCATGGTTGGATGGGACATGATCAGGATATTGAATTACCTCATGTTCCTGGGCATGAATTTGCCGGGATAATCTCAGAAGTAGGTAAAAATGTAAAGAACTGGAAAAAAGGGGATCGGGTAACCGTCCCCTTTGTTTGCGCTTGTGGTACCTGTCCAACCTGCCAAAGCGGAAACCAACAAATCTGTGATAATCAGTTCCAGCCCGGCTTTACTCATTGGGGTTCATTCGCAGAATATGTAGCAGTCTATCGTGCAGACACTAACCTCGTGGGTCTTTCAGATCAGATCAGTTTTGATGCAGCCGCTGCTATGGGTTGTCGATTTGCAACTTCATTTCGTGGTGTAGTGGCGCAGGGTAAAGTCAAAGGAGGTGAATTTGTCGCTGTCCATGGCTGCGGAGGAGTAGGCCTTTCCGCAATTATGATTGCAGCTGCTCTTGGTGCCATCGTGATTGCTGTCGATATTTCTGAGGACAAGCTCAAAATCGCAAAAGCCGCCGGAGCCAACTACCTGATAAATGGGCAATTTGAAGATGTGCCAAACGCTATTCAAGAATTGACAAAAGGCGGTGCTCATGTTTCCATTGATGCACTTGGGAGCAAAATCACAAGCTGGAATTCAGTTTCCAGTCTTAGAAAAAGAGGAAAGCATATACAGATAGGATTGCTAGCAGGAGATCAAGCCAATCCAGAAATTCCTATGCATCTGGTTGTAGCGAACGAACTGGAAATAATTGGAAGTCATGGAATGCAGGCCCATGCTTACCCCGAAATGATAGAAATGATCAAGCAGGGAAAGCTTAATCCTGAGAGTTTAATAGGCAAATCCATCAGTTTAGAAGAAGCTGCTATAGAACTACCAAGAATGGATGAATTCCTTGACGAAGGAATGATGATGATTAATAGGTTTTAGAACCTAGTAGTAGTACTCAGGCCTCTTCGGGAAAACCAGGTTCAGTCCAAAAGAGAAAGTTCCTCTTCCATTCAATGCATTGACCCCGATAGGCATCTCGAAGTTAGAGTGAACATATTGCATCTGAAACTTTAATCTCTCCAAACCGCCTCGTACAGTAATTCCAGGCTCAAACACGAATTGATTTCCTTTTCTATCTGGGAAAATAACAGGAGCATTCAAATTACTCACCGCCGATTGCTCATAGCTTATGTAGGAGAATCTAGGGGTTAATGCAACATCCAGATATTTGGTAGTTAGCCCTACCGTTCCTTGAAAAAATGGCTTGAAGTATCTGGTGGTCACTATTTCAGTATTGATCTCTTCGTAAACCGTTCTGGTATGACCCGATCCTATTCCGGCTAGAGCTTCCCATTTAAACAGATTCCGACCCATATTCCCGTATCTACCTCCACCTAACTCGATATAGTTTCCTTGGCCCAACCAATTTTCTCTTAACTCTCCCTGAGATTCTTTCATGAAGTAAAGGCTACCTATGGCCATCCACTCATCAGTCACTGCATAAGCCAATTCTGTATTCACCCCAACCACCTTTTTTGTTTCAGGAGCAGCAATCGCTTCAACCGTTCCAACTACCTCTCCTTTTCCTTCAAGAAGAGCCACATTCATGGAATTGGCTGGATAATGAGCGGGACTACATGCCATGAACATGGCAGCGATTGCAATACAAAATAGACAGGTAAACCTAGTAAGGTTCATGGTTAAGGTTGGTGGTTTATTAAAGTTTTACAAGAATGTTGCCAAAACTTGAACTTCATTCAAAGCCTTGGATAGTCAAGGAACCTTCAACAGGCTGAACACAGATTAGTGGATAATTCGAAAAAATTCACAAAACAATCTTTCTCTAATTTTTTCAGAAAGACTATCTCGATAAGAAATAAAAACAAATTATCAGCCATTATATTTCGCTTATAATTAAAAAAGAAAATATTTTTTGGATCAAAATCTACTTTTATTTAAAAAAGTTGGCAAAATGGCGTGATTTATGATTTTTATTCCGTACAACCATTTACCAGTTTTTTGCATCTGGTAAGTAGAGGGAAAGCCACCACCACTTCGTTCACTCTAAACCAAACTATTATGAA
>CAZLUY010000292.1:0-18763 GCA_964562785.1 uncultured Limnohabitans sp.
CCTATTTCATGGGCAGATGAAGAAAGAGATTTGACAGCATGGCTTGGAAATGATCTACAAGATGAGGCCTTCGATAGACTCTATGAATTAGAAGCGATGGTTAACTCTTTAGAAGATGAAGATCTTCAGCGAGACTGGACCTATCTGCAGACTTCGGATCACTTTTACTACATGTGTACAAAGTTCTTCTCAGATGGAGACATCCACTCCTATTTTAGTCCTTATGATTCCCCTTATGATGCGTTCATCAACTATATGAATGTGCTGAGTGACTTCATATTACGTGTGAAAGAAAGGGCTTCTGCAGCAGCGACGGCTTAATGCAAAGAACCCCCCAAAAAAAGGCCTGTCGTTTGACAGGCCTTTTTTTATTAATAACTCTCTGAGTCTTTTGGGAAGTCCTTACTCTTCACATCATGAATGAACTTGGTAAAAGCTTCGGTCATGATACCCTGTAGATCAGCATATTGCCTGAGGAATCTGGGCTTAAACTCCTGGGTGATTCCTAACATGTCGTGCATAACTAAAACCTGTCCATCTACTCCTCCACCAGCACCGATTCCGATTACCGGAATAGAAACACTTTCAGCCACTTTTTGTGCCAAGGCTGCAGGGATTTTTTCAAGAACTATAGCGAAGCAACCACACTCTTCAAGAAGCTTTGCGTCTTCCAATAATTTCTGAGCTTCTGCCTCTTCTTTGGCTCGAACGGTATATGTACCAAACTTATAGATTGACTGTGGCGTCAAGCCCAAATGGCCCATCACGGGAACACCTGCACTGAGGATTCTTATCACAGATTCCTTGATCTCTGCTCCGCCTTCTACTTTTACGGCATGAGCTCCGGATTCTTTCATAATCCGGATAGCTGATCGCAAAGCTTCTGAGCTATTCCCCTGGTAACTTCCAAATGGAATATCTACAACAATGAAGGATCTCTTAACAGCCCTCACCACTGAAGAAGCATGATAGATCATCTGGTCAAGCGTTATCGGTAAGGTAGTTTCATGACCAGCCATCACGTTTGAGGCTGAATCTCCTACCAAAACGATATCAATTCCTGCTGCATCCAGAATCTTAGCCATTGAATAATCATAGGCCGTAAGCATGGAAATCTTTTCACCACGATCCTTCATTTCCTGAAGGATATGAGTTGTTATTCTTTTAATGTTCGCTGATGAATGTATTGACATAGGGCTTATTGCAAATGAACCGAATACTCATCTTTACTTAAATCAACCAGAATATGTTCATTTAAAGTGGTTGATAATTCATATCCAGTATAATCTGGCCTCAATGGAAACTTTCCATGACTTCGATTGACCAAAACAGCTATTTCTATCTTCTCCACAGGAGTATCCAAAAAGGGATGCATCGCATAGGCTAGCGTTTTTCCTGTATTTAGCACATCGTCCACCAGAATGATTGATTTCCCTTCGAGGTCAAGATTTTCAGATAAGGTGATCTTGTTAGTCTCGATATCTGATTTGTCTAAAAGGACCTCCATCCTCTCAATGGATAGTTTTGAAATATTGCCAAGCTCCTCGCTCAAAAGGTCAGCAAGAGTCTTTCCCATACCTGAAATACCAGAGATCACCACACCCTTGGATTTGACATTTCTTTCATAAATCTCATACGCCATTCGGGTGATTTTCTTGCGTATTTGGGTGTGATTCAAAACTTCATTCATGTGACAATTGAATTAAGGAACCGAAAATTAGACCAATTCTCTAACCTTTCAAAATGCGACTATATTAACGATGGCTGTCCTCCTCATTAAGAATATTGAGGTAGCTCTGGTATCGGTAAGGGTGTATGTACCCTTCTTCCAGTTTTTGTAAAATCATACACCCTGGCTCATTCAAATGCTTGCAATTATTGTATTTGCATTGACCAAGATATTCCCTCATTTCAGGGAAATAATGCGAAAGCTCCACATCGTCTATATCCAGAATTCCAAATTCCTTAATCCCTGGAGTATCTATTAGATATCCCTCATAGGGTAAATCGAAAAGCTCGGCAAACGTAGTAGTGTGCAATCCTTTGGTAGTGTACTCGGACACTTCCTGAGTGGATTGGTTTGCCTCGTCAACCAGAACATTTAGTAAAGTAGATTTCCCTACTCCGGAATGACCAGCAATCAATGTAGTTTTTCCCCTTAAATAGTTCTCAAATCGAGTTTCCAAGTCATTCTCTTCAAGGGCAGACACTTCAACTACCTGATACCCTAACGGCTCATAGATTTCATGAATATCGGTAAGCCATTCCTCTGCATCTTCACCGGAAAGCAAGTCCATTTTATTTACCACAAGAATTCCAGGAATTCTGAAACTCTCTGTGCTGACTAAAAACCGATCTATAAACCCAAGTGATGTTCTAGGTTTCTTCATGGTAATCACCAGCATGGCTTGATCAATATTACTGGCTATAATATGAGAAAAATGCTTTTTCCTAGTGGATTTCCTGATCACATAATTCTCTCTAGGAATAATATCTCGAATAATCGCTGACTTTTGATTAGGCTCTGGATCAATTTCCACATAGTCTCCAACCGCAATGGGATTAGTCAATTTCAGTCCAGCTTGCTTAAACTTCCCTTTCAATCGGGCAGAGAACATCCCTTCATCGGTACTGACTTCGTACCAGCTTCCCGTTGATTTGATTACCCTACCTTTCATCTTGCAAAATTAGCTCAATGGTGTCACAAATCTTCTTTGATGCTCCAAGATTATCAGAGAGCCATTTTTGGGCATTTGTTTTCGCCTCCTTGTAAGTGCGGTCTTCATTCAGGTTCTCAAACACTTTCTCCAACTCACCAAAGTCTGCGACTTCAAACCCACATCCATTGGACTGACTGATCTGGCCCTCTGGAAACTTTGAACTCAATCTAATCTTCCCGAAAATAACAGGTACTCCGAAACCTATCGGTTCCAGGATATTGTGTAGACCACTACCAAACGCTCCTCCAACATAGGCGATTTTGGCAAACTGATAGACTGAGGATAGCATGCCAATGGTGTCCAAAAAGAGCACATTGAAAGCTTTCTGCTTTAAGCCATGCGTGTAGAAGGCCGAAGATTGTTTTATGCGTTTTGCCCAGACTCTCATCTTTTCCCTATCTAAATCGTGGGGAGCGATAATCCAGCGAACTTTCCTATTAGCATTAATCAATGGAATTAAAATATCCATGTCCTCTTCCCAGACAGAGCCGAGAACAATTGTCTCTTTTTGATCCAACCAGTTTGCAATAGACTCTAATGGTTTCGGATTCTCAGCATTTTGAAATACCCTGTCAAATCTAGTGTCTCCAGTAATCGTGAAACTTGTATATCCAATGCCTTGAAGAAGCTCACCACTTTCGATGTTTTGGGTGAAAATGTGGTCAAAATCAAATAGCAGCTTTCGAAAAAATCCATCCTTTTTGAAGTATCGATGAGTTGGTCGGAACAAGGCTGATATCAGAAAAATCGGGATGGAATTTGATTTCAACTCACGGATGTGTTCAAACCAAAGATCGTACTTGACAAAAAATGCCAGTTTTGGCTGGAGAATACTTACAAATTTTTGAGCGTTCCTTTGGGTATCAATAGGCAAGTAGGTTACGAAATCCACATTCGCTTGATCCTTTTTTGAGGTGGGTTCAAATCCCGAGGGACTAAAAAAACTTACAACCACCGGCAAATTGGGAAATCGAACTTTGAGCTCTGCGATTACAGGCTTAGCCTGTTCATATTCACCATAAGACGCCACATGAAACCAAATGGGACTTTCAGATTCCTTTTGCTTGAAATTTTGAAGTTTTTCGAAAAGACCCTTTCGACCAGAAAGAAATCGCCTTATTTTCTCACTGAAGGGAGCCATTAAGGGCAAGACGATACTTACGAATGATAAGCCTAGCCGATACCAAAATTTCATTATTCAAAACTAGCATTATTGTAGAATTCTCAAGAGGACAGAGAATTAGACTGGCTTCAAAAAGAATTATTCCACAGCCGTAAAATAACATGACTTTTGAAGAGAATTTGATTACTTTATCTTCTGCAATTTTTGAAAAGTAATATGATCAACGTGCTCTTTGTATGTCTAGGAAATATCTGCCGATCTCCATTGGCAGAAGCCTTATTCAAAGAGAAGATTTCTGACCGTGGATTAAAAGATTCATTTTGTGTGGACAGTGCCGGCACTTCAGATTATCATATCGGTGAATTACCTGATGAACGTACCATCGCTTCAGCCAAAAGTCATGGTCTCAACATCTCCCATCGAGGACGTCAGGTAAACCGAACCGATTTCAGAAATTTTGACTATATCCTCGCAATGGATGAGTCCAATCAATCAAACCTTATCCAACTCAAGAATGGTCTTGGTTACTCCGAAAAAGAAATTGGCTTGATCCGTTCCTTTGAGCCCGATCCGGATAGCTTATCCGTCCCTGACCCTTACTATGGAGGCCCAGAAGGCTTCGAAAATGTATATCAAATACTTGACAGGTCTTTAGATGGCTTCTTGGCCAAAGTAATGGAAGACCACCCGGAATATGCATGACCAGCATGATCTGTACGAACAAGTCCTCCAGGAAATAATTGGGCCTTTTGTTGAGCTCAAATCAGCCTCATTAATCGTTGCTGGTAATCATAATCAAGGTATTCAGCTTATATCAACTGAGGGAGACTTCTTCCTAAAGATGAATTTTGAGCATGAAAAGGATATTCTCGCCAAAGAAGCCGACGGACTGGATCTACTGAAAAAATCTACCTTTCTGAAAGTACCTGAAGTATATGGATCAGGGCGTTTTGGAGATTATAATTACTTGCTCAGCGAGTATGTTCCTTCAGGCAGATATCATTTGGATTATTGGGAGAATCTGGGATTAGGATTAGCTCACTTACACCTGACTAGTTCTGCCTACTTCGGCCTGGCAGAGGATAATTTTATTGCAAGTCTTAATCAGAAAAATCATTTCGAAGAATCCTGGCTTGAATTCTTTATTGAACATAGACTCGAGCCTCTCTTAGGCAAAGCCTATTTTGACAAGCTTATTTCCATAGAATTCTACAAAAAGTTTCAAGAGATCTACCCCAGGCTCAAAGGGATATTCCCTGACGAAAAGCCTGCACTTTTGCATGGCGATTTATGGTCAGGAAATGTTATTAGTACCAAAGATGGGCAGCCATGCCTTATTGATCCGGCCATCTATTTTGGACATCGTGAAATGGATATAGCCTTCAGCAAACTATTCGGCGGGTTTGATCCTAAATTCTATGAGTCCTATGAGTCAGTTTTTCCTATGGAACCCGAATTCGAAGCAAGAATGGGGGTTTATAATCTGTATCCTCTCCTAGTGCACCTCAATCTCTTTGGTACAGCTTATTTACCAGGTATCGAACGCATCATTCAACGATTCGGCTAGGCTGAATTAAGAATTGACTTTTTTTCGAACAGCTTGGAAAGTATTTCTGGTAAGCTGCTCCAAATAGACTTCGTGACCTTCTAAATACTTGTCAAAAGAAACCGAATTCAGGTTCAAAATGGTCAGCAACTCAAGCCCTTCATTAAAACGGATCTGGAAATGATTTTTTAGAGCTTCCACAAGCTTTTCAAGTTTGAACATTTCTGCATCAATAACTATGGAAATGCTTATCGCTGAAGTTTGGAGCATATTTACCTTCAGTTTCAAGGAATGCAAAACGTCATAAATCTGATGAATATGCACCTCTTCAATAAAAGTGAAATCCTTCACTTGGAAGCTAACCAGAACCTGGCTTTTCTTGACCACAAAGGTTGGAGTAGGCTGGACACTCGCCTTGGAATGAATCATTGTGCCTTCTGAGTCACTATTCAAAAATGATCTGACAAACAGCGGAATGTTTTTATTAGCCAATGGCTTGATGGTTTTTGGATGAATGACGGATGCACCATAATAAGTCATCTCGGCTGCCTGCTTATACCCTAATTCTGGAAAAAGAATAGTTTCATCAAACAGCTTTGGGTCTGCATTCAGCACTCCATCTACATCTTTCCAAATTGTGACCGAAGCCGCACCCAGGCCTACTGCAAATATTGCTGCTGAGAAATCGGATCCCTCCCTTCCAAGAGTCGTGGGATTCTTTTTTCTCGTTCCGCCGAGAAAGCCTTGAGTCAGGACTGGAAACTGAATGAGAACCGGCTTCAAATACTGATCGACCCTTCTTGTGGTTTCTTGCCAATCCACTTTCGCAAATCTGAAGTCACTATTAGTAATGATGAGTTCTCGTGCATCCTGCCAAACCACTGGTTGTCCATGGGTACACAAGTACTCCATTACTATCCGACTAGAAAGCAATTCACCATAGCCTATAACGCTGTCATAAAACTGATCGTAGTTTTCTTTATTCAGCGGCTTTTGGAGTTCATTATTTAGCTGAGAAAAAAGATTCTTGACCTGAGCAAAAATACTGTGTTGCAAATCGAATAAATCATCACAAATATTAAAATGAAAGCTCTCCAAATTTGCACTATTCAAAGAATAGTTCTCTCCCCTAAATTTCTTAAGCAGTATTTCTTCAAGAGCATTGGTGGTTTTTCCCATGGCCGAAACAATGATTAGCGGATTTTTTCGCAATCGATTACGCAAAATTTCAGCTAAGTTTTTTACTGCACCAGCATCTTTAACAGAAGCTCCTCCAAATTTGTAAACAAGTGTTTTTGCCATGAAAAATATTACCTAATTTTCGGAAGTATAAACCCAATAATTGTATTTTTCTAAGAGATGAAAATTCTACCTTACCAGCCAGATCAATCAGGTCTGGCTTATTCAGTCGGTACTACCCTTGACCGATTTATCAAATTAAAACAAAGTGATTTTCCCTTTGCCTCTGGTGAACTTTCACAACTCCTAAGGGACATAGCCCTTGCCGCAAAGATAGTGAACCGAGAAACCAATAGAGCAGGGCTTGCAAACATTGGAGGTGCATTTGGTCAAACCAATGTCCAGGGGGAAGAGCAACAAAAACTTGATGTCATAGCAAACATCCGGTTTATGAGAGCCTTGAGTAAGGGAGGCGAGGTGTGTGCCATAGTATCTGAAGAAGAGGATGCCGTCATTGACTTGCAGAATAGCTCAGGTAAATATGTGGTAGCTATCGACCCCTTGGATGGAAGTTCCAACATCGACGTGAATATTAGCATCGGTACAATCTTCTCCATATACCGAAGAAAAACTCCAATTGGTAGTCCAATAACTGAAGAAGACATTATGCAACCTGGTCGAGATCAAGTAGCTGCAGGTTACGTATTATATGGCTCCTCAACCATGTTGGTTTACACAACAGGAAACGGAGTAAATGGCTTTACTTACGAGACTTCTTTGGGTGAGTTTTTCTTATCTCATCCTAACATTCAAGCTCCAAAAACAGGGAAAATCTACTCAATTAACGAAGGCCTTGAACTTCAATGGAAAACCGGCATTAAGGAGTACATAGATAATCATAAGGAGGGACTTGCATCCGCAAGATACATTGGTTCTTTAGTCGCTGATTTCCACCGTAATCTTCTTAAGGGTGGGATTTATCTTTACCCATCAACCAAAGAAAACCCCAACGGAAAATTGAGGCTTCTTTATGAGGCGAATGCTTTAGCATTTATTGCAGAAGAAGCAGGTGCTACGGCTACGGATGGTGAGCAATCCATTTTGGATATTATGCCTACAAGCCTACACCAAAGGACTCCCTTGTTCATAGGTTCCTCAGGAATGGTTTCAGAATTCATGGAAATGATAAGAAGCTTTGAGGCCGTTTAAAGGCCTATCATATAAAAAGACTTTATGACAGCGCTAGTTATCGTATCTTTATAGCAAACCTATAAACTATGAAAACTTACAACCACTATTTCTTAATAGGCTTACTTATCCTCGGAGGGTTTGGAGCTTCTTCCTGCCAACCTGAGGATTCAGCAATCACTGAAAAGCCTATTGATGCAACTCATGCTGTTCAAACAGATGAACTATTAATTAAAGTTGACACACTATTTACCGAGTTCGAATTTCCATGGGGGGTCGATTGGCTTCCAAATGGCAAAATGCTTGTTACTGAGCGAAGCGGAGAAATTCTCATTTTCGAGGACGATAAATACACCAATCAAACGGTAACTGGATTGCCTGAGGTTTATGAAGTCGGTCAAGCTGGTCTTTTGGACATCACTGTTCATCCTGATTACAGTGAGAATGGATGGATATACATCTCATACGCGAAGCACATGCCGGATAGTATGGGTGCCTTGGCAGTAATGCGATTCAAACTTGATGGAAATGCCGCAGTACAGAAAGAGGAATTGATCACTGCTCTTCCTGCTTGGGAAGGCGGTCGTCACTTTGGAAGCAGAGTTGTTTTTGACAATGAAAACTATCTGTATTTCTCCAATGGGGATAAAGGTAATAAACCAGAAAATGCACAGGATTTAAGTAATGCTCATGGCAAAATTCATAGGATTCATGATGATGGAAGAATTCCTGAGGACAACCCATTTGTAGACACTCCTGGGGCTATGGCATCCATCTGGACCTATGGAAATAGAAATCCTCAAGGGATGGTTTTTGACAAGGTAAATAACAGAGTCTGGGAAAGTGAGCATGGCCCTATGGGCGGTGATGAGCTAAATCTTATCGAGAAAGGCAAGAACTATGGTTGGCCTGTTATCACATATGGCCAAAACTACAATGGTACTCCTATTACTGATATTACAGAAAAGGAAGGCATGGAGCAACCAGCCACCTACTATGTTCCGTCCATTGCTACTGCGGGCATGACTCTTGTCACCTCGGATAAATACCCAGAATGGCAGGGAGATATTCTTATTGGAGCGTTGGCTAAAATGCACATTAACCGTGTTAAAATGAATGGCACTTCTGTGGAAAGCAAAGAAATCGTTCTTCAGGATATAGGGCGAGTTCGAGAAGTTGCAGAAAGCCCGGATGGCTACATTTATGCCTTGACTGAGGGAACTGGGTTATTGATAAAACTTATCCCAATTCCGCAAGAAGTAGAATAAAAAAAGCCTCCTGGATAATTCAGGAGACTTTTTTTATACAAAGTCCACATCCACATTGAATGGATATTTCATTAAAAAGGTCAAAGCATCTGAGATCGGCTTATCCTCAAACAACACCTTGTAGAGGTTCTCTGTAATCGGAGCCCTCAAATCTATGGATTCAAGGAAGGCTTTGACAATCCTGATTGTGTTAATTCCTTCAGCGACCTCATCGATATCTTCTAAAATCTGAGCCAGAGTTTCGCCTTTGGCTAGACGATAACCTACTGTATAATTTCGAGAATGCACCGAATTACAAGTTGCGACAAGATCTCCTATTCCAGCAAGCCCCATGACCGATTTAATGCTCCCTCCAAGCTCATTTCCCAAGTGAATCATCTCGACCATCCCTCTGGAGATCAAAAGACCCTTCGCATTCTCTCCTAAACCTAAGCCCGCGAGTGCTCCCGCTGCAATTGCGATAATGTTTTTCAGTACACCACTAAGTTCTACACCAATGATATCTGAGTTGCCATAAACCTGAAATTTCTCGGTCCGAAGGAGGCGCTGTCCTTCCAGAATAACCTCATTATACTTGCTAGCAACAACCGTTGCAGCTGGTTGTCCCTTCCTTAGTTCCTTTGACAAATTTGGACCCGCAAGACAACCTACTCGTACGACGACGGTCTCCTGTAGAATTAGCTCGCTCATGGTCATTATTTGCGACCTTCTCATCCTCTCCATTTGGTCAAGACCCTTTCCATCCGGAAGATTTAGGCAAAGACCTTTGGTACCATGAATAATGATATGATATGGAAATAAGTAAGGTGCAAAGCTCTGGGTAACTTCCTGGAAACCCGACGAAGAGACCATAAAGAATAAAACATCACATGACTCACAGAGCTCCTTAGGGCTGGAAGTCGCTCTTATTGTATGGGGAATAGGCTGACTATTGATGCTTTGGTCATTGTTTATTTCTCCCACAATCACCTCATTCCTGGCATAGACCAATACATCTTCCTTTTCAGCGAGCATCATTGCAATTGCAGCTCCGAAACTGCCAATCCCAACTACACCTACCTGCTTTGCTTGACTACCTAAAGAGTTTTTCAAGTCCATAGCCATTCAATCTATTGTGATAAAAATAAAGCAAACTCATATCCTCAGTGACCAAATCACCCTCTGCATTTTTAATCAAAGGCCTCTTTGCATGATACATTCCTACATTCTGAAGTCCATCCTCAATTAACTCATCCATAGGAAGTGACATGTGCGGGGCAGTGTCTATTTGGTCTTGTTCCTTTAGCCTAAAAATTTCATCCAGAACCATTTGACAAGCCTTCTTAAACTCAGGGTAATTAATTTGAATTTCTTCTTCGGGAAGCCTTATCAAGTCAAAAAGATCAAGTTTTTTATTACGTTGATTCAAAATCTCAAATGCCGTAAAGGCTACTAGGTGTGAGCTGAAAACCTTATTAATTCGGTGGAACTCCTCCACAATACGCTCGCCAAGCCTCAAGGTATATTCTTCCTCTCGTTGCTGATCCTCGGTAATCACCCCATCCGACATGAAATAATCACGTGTATGGATATGCCTACCATTTTTGTCGATAGTTCTTCCATCGGTATCCACGTAATTACCTAAGACATCCATAGCCTTTCCTACGGACACTGAGATATCTGATCCTTTAGTGAAGAACTTGACAAGAAACTTCGAAATCTTATATGAATTAGAGAATTCGTCATTCTCCTTATAATATCTCTCCTGGCCTGTGTAGCTCAAGTGATCCTTGATTAATCCGGGTGCCTCAAGGACAAAGTGGTAGTTAATAGTGACAGGAACGATGAAAACCTTCCCAGAAATATCAAAATTCCCGTCTTGATAGTTAGCACGCTGCGCCTCAATAGCTGTACTCAAAAGCCCCAACTTCAACTTCTCTTCAATATTTCCACTTCTTGAGCGAGTTCCACCCGGGAAAAACAAACTATGGCAACCGAATCGGATGGCTTCCTTAGAATAAGACTTCAACGTCTCCAAGTAAAGAAGATTTTTCTTCCTCCTATCCACCTTGTATGCGCCAAGAGCATTCATGAAATAGGCGAAAATGGAGATATTAAACAGGTTTAATCCGGCACCATAAATAAATGGAGGAAGTCCCAACACGGAAATAATCCAGCCAATGAGAATACTGTCCAGATTACTGAAGTGAGTTGGTACCATCACAATCGTACCCTTGGTTGCGAGATCCCTTAATTGATCAGTTTCCCCAGTGATTTGAATTTTATCCTGAAGAGTATATTGATTCGAAAAAACGGATCGAAAGCCTTTTACTCTTGCTGCATTGAGCAACCTGGAAAAACCATAGGTAACCAGACTTCTAGTGAACTTATAATATGAAGCTTTGAAATTACTCGCTATTTCCTCGGCGTACCTTGTGGTAATTCTGTGCAGAACCTTATTATACTCCTCGAACTTCTTTTTCTTGCTGAGGCTTGGCCCGGTGCTTAATTGAAGTAAAGAAGCTTTGACATCGCCCCAAAAATCCTGCTCATCATCTGGATCTACAGCCCAGGGGTTCTGCTTAATCCTAAGCTTTTCCCGATAAAGAGTGAGTTCTAACTCTTCCTTTAGGATATCGGGATCATCACCTGTTACTCCAAGGATACGTTCTTCAGCTTCTTCAGAGACCTTAACGATAAAATCCTTTCTTTCTCGTGAAAGCTTGACGACAGGCCATTCCGCCTTTTTGGGAAGTATGGGATCGTACTTACGCTTGAGATACTTTTCTTCCAATGGATAAAAATTGCATTAGGGGATCAAAGATAACCAAAATGAATTCCTGCCCACTTCTTTGATCCACAGGAAGGTTCTATTTTTTGCTCTTAAAAAAGATGGCAACAATTGCCGAAGTGACAAGCCCCAAAATTAATGCTCCTACAGTGGCCTGAATAATATAACTCTTCAAATTGAAATAAGCCTCGGCCTCTTCACGTGTAGCCTCACCAGATTCTACAGAATAGTTAATCACATTGGTGAAATAATCTGGGGTTATAAACTCCGAAGTTATGTATTGGGTAAGTGGAGAAAAGACTGTTACAATCAGTGTGATAACAACCCCGGACATAAAGCCCTCTTTATACGACATTGTCCCGTTATAGAAATTCTTCTTTTTATCACTAAAAGCCAGAACGTAAACGGCGATAGCTATAATCGCGAAGAAATTGGTATAGACGGCATGATCAGCAATAAATTCATCATGCCAACCGAGAGACTTCTCAAGCACCATCCAAAGGAGGGCTGAAATCATAAAAACAACTGCCCATTTAATCTCTATCATCCTGTTTTTCATAGTGCTTAGGGGGTTAGTGGTTTACCATAAAACGTTGATTATACAAAATAGCAAATTTTGGAAAACGATAGTGTGAACAGATCGTTTTGTCCACGTCGAGCCTTTTTCTCTTGTAGACCTGAGAAAGGCTAGTATTTTTACACGACCAAATGCAAATGAAGGCAGACCTCAAGCAAATACAATCTCCCATCAAATCTGAAATGGCCGAGTTCGAGCTGAAATTCAAGGATTTGATGAAAAGTAAGGTCACGCTTCTTGATCACATCATGAATTATATCGTGAAGAGAAAGGGGAAGCAGATGAGACCTATGTTTGTTTTTCTTTCTGCCGGAGTTTGTGGTGGAATCAACGACTCCTCTCATCGGGGTGCTGCACTTATCGAATTGTTGCACACAGCCACTTTGGTCCATGATGATGTGGTTGATGACGCTAATTATCGCCGAGGTTTTTTCTCCATTAACGCACTTTGGAAGAATAAAATCGCTGTACTTGTCGGGGATTATTTACTCTCAAGAGGACTTTTACTTAGTGTGGATAATGAGGAGTTTGACTTGCTCAAGCTTGTATCCAATGCTGTAAAAGAAATGGCTGAGGGTGAATTACTTCAAATTGCTAAAGCTAGAAAGCTCGATATTACAGAAGAGGTTTACTACAAGATCATCAGACAAAAAACAGCCAGCTTGATGGCTTCTTGCTGTGCAGTGGGAGCATCAAGCACGGATAGCGATCCTGAGACTATTGAGCAAATGAGATCTTTTGGAGAGGCAGTAGGAATGGCATTCCAGATCAAGGATGATCTTTTTGATTATGGAGAAGAAGAGATCGGAAAGCCAGTGGGAATAGATATCAAGGAGAAAAAGATGACCCTCCCTCTAATCTATGCTCTTCAGAAAGCAGATTGGTTTGAACGCAAGAGAATCATTCACCTTATTCGAAATAAAAGCGAGAACAAAAAGGCTGTGAACGAGGTAATCACCTTCGTGAAAAAGAGCGGTGGCCTTGAATACACGAAGACGGTAATGAATAAGTATTACCGGGAAGCCATGTCAATTCTTGAAGGATTTCCTGACAGTGAATACAAACAGTCATTGGCGGACTTGGTGAATTACTCCATAGAACGGAAAAAATAATCAGCTTTCAAGCAAGAATTTCTTAAATCCTTCGAAGTCTGTACCCATGGGAATTGATGATCGTTTCCCGTCCAAAAACTTCTTGAGTCGTTCTGGCAAATCAATTGTCAATTCAAGTGTGGACTCAACAGTTTCTCTAAATTTCCCTGGATGTGCTGTTTCCAAAAATATGCCTTGGGCTTCCGGGTTGTTCCGTAGATAATCCTTCAATCCAAGATAGCCAACTGCTCCATGAGGATCTGGAAGATATGCATGTTCATGTATCGCTACCATACCTCTTCTGGTTTCTTCATCAGAATAAAATGCTCCACTAACTTTTGCTCTAAAGCCTGATTCATCCTGATCAAACAACTCCATAAGTCTCGGGAAATTACTAGGGTTACCTACATCCATACTATTAGAAATAGTCTGAATTGAAGCCCTGGGTTCAAATCCACTACCTCTAAGAAATTCAGGAACAACCTTGTTTTCATTGGTAGCCGCAATAAAGTGTTCAATTGGTAAGCCCATTTTCCAGGCTAAAACCCCTGCAGCAAGGTTACCGAAATTTCCACTTGGTACTGATACCACCAAAGGTTTGCTCTTATCCTCCAGTTGAGCATAAGCCCTGAAATAATACAATGCTTGTGGAATCCAACGAGCAATATTTATAGAATTGGCTGAAGATAGCCTAAGCTTCTGGGAAAGTTCCGGATCAAGGAAGGCTTGCTTTACCAAGCTTTGGCAATCATCAAAAACTCCTTCTATTTCGAGACATTTCACATTCTTTCCCAGAGTTGTGAATTGCATTTCCTGAAGCTTACTCACCTTTCCCTTCGGGAATAGAATGATAACTTCAACTCCCTCGGCATCCAAAAAACCGTTGGCTACAGCGCTTCCGGTATCTCCTGAGGTGGCTACCAAAACCTTTATCTTTTGATCTCCCTGACCCAGAAGCATACTCATCAGTTTGGAGCAAAACCGAGCTCCAAAATCTTTAAAAGCTAAAGTGGGGCCGTGAAACAGCTCCAGACAATAAATGTCTTCCTCCACTTTTACCAGAGGTGCATCAAAAGCCAAGGTATGAGAGACAAGCTCCTTAATCTGCTCATCACTTAAATCCTCTCCAAAAAGAGCAGAAATCACTTCTATCCCGATTTGCTCAAACGTGAGATTAGAAATCTGATCAAAAAAATCAGGTCTCAATTTTGGGATATCCACTGGGAAATATAACCCTTGATCTGGAGCAAGACCCTTTGCTAAGGCCTCAGAAAGTCCAACCTTATGCTCTCGATTATTCGTGCTGAAATATTGCATTACCTTCCTAATTAAGACATGACATAACCCCCTTGAGTATTGATTTTTGAGAAGTAGGAATGGAGGCTTAAACCAAGAGACTTAAATATTTCTGAAGCCCTTTTCACAAACTCAGTGTGCTTATTTTCTCCCTGAGCCAACACAAAAAGCGTTGGGCCTGAGCCCGAAATACCCATTCCTAAAGCCCCTGCTTTAATCATTTCCTCCTTCACGCGATCAAAACCAGGAAGAAGGTTAGCACGATAGGGTTCAGCGATTACATCCTTAAGGGATCGAGAAATAAGCCCAAAATCAGATTCATACAGACCTGCTATCAAACCGGCCACATTCCCGGATTGAGTCACTGCATCCTTTAAAGGCACTCTATCCCGAAGCACGCTTCTTGAATCCGAAGTATTCAACTGATAATCCGGATGAAGCAAAGTACAAGTCAATCCATCTGGCACATTCAATTTGACCACGTCCAAGGGAGAATAATCTCGGATCAACACAAAACCTCCTAGAAGACTTGGGCCTACATTATCAGCATGTGCAGCTCCACAAGCCGCCTTTTCAGCCTCCATGGCAAATGGTAAAAGCTCACTTTTTCCAAATGGCTTATCAAGCAATTCGTTAGCAGCCACCAGTGCTGCTACAGCGCTTGCGGCACTTGACCCCATTCCAGAACCAAGCGGGAGTCCTTTTTTCAAGTGAATATCAAATCCCTCCTCTGAACCCAAAGAATTCAGCATGGCCTGAATGGCAATAGAACAGGTATTTTTCTCAGCCTCCAAAGGAAGCTTCCCTCCATCACCCTCAATAGATTTAACTCGAAGTTCTTTGCTTTCATTGAGTGAAAGCTCAACAGTATCTCCTAGGGAATCCAGAGCAAACCCTAGAATATCAAATCCGCAGGAAACATTGGCTACAGTAGCTGGTGCAAAAGCTTTTACAGATTTCATCACTCTCGAGTATAATTTCCGATACGAATTACGTCTGCAAAAACTCCGGCAGCGGTTACATCAGCGCCAGCGCCAGGTCCTCGGATGATCATAGGAAAATCATGGTATCGCTCGGTAGTAAGCAGAATCATATTGTCACTTCCCTTGAGGCTACTAAACGGATGGGATTCTGGTAGAGAATTGAGACCTACCTTGGCCTTCCCATTTTCAAGAGTTGCCATGAAACGAAGCTTCTCACCTTTTTCCTTAGCCTTGGCCAAGAGGTTCTCAAACTCAATATCATGCGTCACAAGCTTTTCAAAGAATTCTCCAACAGACTTGGCGTCTCGGCAGTCCTCCGGAACCATACTTTCTACATCAATAGCGTCAAATTCCAAGGGTTGCTCCGCTTCTCTACCAAGGATCAAAATTTTCCTCGCCACGTCCATCCCGCTCAAATCATCTCGAGGGTCTGGTTCAGTGAACCCCTTTTCCTTAGCCTCCTTCACTACCTCAGAAAAAGGAAGACCATTCTCAAGTTCTGAGAAAATATAATTCATGGAACCACTCAAGACTGCCTCAATTTTGATCACCTGATCTCCACTCAACATTAAATCCTGGAGCGTAGAAATCACCGGTAATCCAGCCGCTACATTGGTCTCATAGAGAAATTTAACTCCTCGCTTTCTTGCGATTTTCTTCAGCCCCTGATAGGTCTCCAGAGAACTCGAATTGGCTTTTTTGTTTGGAGTAACTATTGCCACCTTCGCTTGTAAAATTCTATCGTAGGCATCTGCTACATCTTGGGAAGCCGTGCAGTCCACCAATACAGAATTGGAGAAATTCATTTCATCCATCTGGTGGATGAATTGACCCAAATCCATTTTGCTATCTGGTGACCCCAACTCATAAGGCTCAGAAAGGTCAAAACCATCTTCATGGAAAGCCATGTATCGGCTATTGGCCAAACCATGAACCTGAATCTCTAATTCAGAACTCTGATGAAGCCCTTCTTGTCTCCTATGGATCATCCCAAGAAGCGTCTTACCAATCAATCCGGTCCCGATTAAGAATACGTGGAGCACCTTATTCTCTGAAAGGAAAAAGGCCTCATGTAGAGCATTTAAAGCTTTTTGTAAATCCTGGTGAGAAATGACCGCAGAGATGTTAAGCTCAGAACTTCCTTGGGCAATTGCAGCCACATTAATATTATTTCTACCTAAAGCCCTGAACATTCGTCCGGAAGCACCAGGGTTTTGCTTCATGTTCTCTCCTACCACTGCAATGGTCGCCAAGTCATGCTGCAGTTTAACTTCCTCCATCTCACCCGACTTGATCTCGTAATGGAATTCCTCTTCAATAGTCTCCTTAGCTAGCACAGCCTCGTCAGATTTGATTGCAAGACAAATGCTATGCTCAGAGGAAGCTTGAGAAATCAAGAGAATATTTACTTTGGCTTCGGCCAGAGCTTTAAATATCCTGCTTCCAGAGCCAATTGCTTCCATTAATCCTGAACCGGAAACGGTCACCATTGAAATATTAGAGATCGAACTAATCCCTTTTATCAGGCTCTTTCTATTGACATCACCATTTATCTCTGTTCCTGCTTTCTCAGGCTCAAACGTGTTTTTGATGAAAATGGGAATATTCTTCCGCATTGCTGGCTGCATGGTGGAGGGGAAAATAACCTTGGCTCCAAAATGTGAAAGCTCCATGGCCTCATTGTAGCTCAGCTGCGGAATGGTAAACGCTGTATATACCAGAGATGGATTTGCGGTTAATACCCCAGAAACATCCGTCCAAATTTCTAAATCCTCCGCATCTAAAGCCGCTGCCAAAATGGAAGAAGTGTAATCTGAACCAGAACGTCCAAGAGTGGTGGTTTCTCCTTTTTCGGTGGAAGCCACAAAACCAGTAACCACCTTAATTCCATCATGGGTTTTAAAGAAGTCGGCGATCAACTCATTCGTAACTTCGAAATTCACCTTTGCTTGACCAAAGCGTGAATTAGTTTTAATTACTTCTCTGGCATCCAGAAACTTGGTAGGAATCCCTTTCCCTGCAAGTGCTTCAGAGAGAATGAAAGTAGATAGCCTTTCTCCAAAACTCATCACATAATCCATGGTCCTAGGCGAACTTTCCTTAATCAGGAAAATCCCATGAAAAAGATCTTCCAATTCATTGAACCTCACTTTCACATAAGTCATCACCATGGATTGCTCATGAACGGGAATCAGCTCTCGAACCAGGCTCATATGTCTTTCTTCCAAAGACTGCAACATCACTCGGTAAGTCTGATCACCTTTTTTTGCAAGATCTGCTATGCTAAGCAAGTTCTCCGTCACTCCACCAAACGCCGAAAAAACCACGGCAATTTCATGGGTTTTCATTCTGGATTTGATGATATCAAATACCTGTGCAATGGTGTTGATGTTAGCTACGGAGGACCCTCCGAATTTGATGATTTTCATATCGATAGGATAAGGAATTATACTGGGATAAAGAGGCGCAATGCCTGGGGCGGTATGGTATTAGTCGATCGGGATTACCCCGTGGTGCACATGGTTGTGATTTCCGTTCCAAAAATGGTCATACCAAGCCCTCTACCTGTAAAGGCGCCTGAATGGGTGAACGAAGAAAAAGTAGAACTAACCATGTTTCTGACTTAAATCACAGCAAGTCTACCGAGTAATTCTCACTATCCCAAACAAAATTTGTAAACTTTTGAACGATCTATTAGAATACTTGCCAAATTCATAATAATACAATCAATTATTCAGTGGAATAACCAGAAAATGGTAATTTTGGAGAATTATTAATAAGTGAAATGAAATTTTTTAAATACTTCACGGCCCTTCTGTTGATATGTGGTCTGACAGGCTGTAGCAGTTTTTCCACCTTGAGATACTTGAAGAAAATAACCGCCGAGCCCTGGGAATTGGCGTCATTGAACGGAGCGGGGGTGGACACCTCCACATTTCCAGACGGTTTACCTTCATTAAGCTTTCAAAAGAATGGTGACTTAACGGGCTTTGGTGGTTGCAATAACTTTACAGGAGGTTAT